>NZ_CDRJTB010000121.1:0-7586 GCF_976954365.1 Paenibacillus sp. Marseille-Q9583 | reverse complement strand
AACTTCTTTTTCGAGCTCGGCATGTGTATTTCTTGGCCGGACTTAGAATATATCATGTATAGAGATTCATTGCAACACTTTTTTTACAACGACTTAAAAACCATAAATCATGTATTAATGAATACACTCAGTCTTTATATACTGTTGCCTTATATACATTCCATAATAAAAGAAAAACAACCGCAAAAGATATCAGTTGTTTTAGATGATAGCTTAGACAGATCTAAATTAATTCCGCTTCCTTCGCTCCAGTAATTACGGAAACGATACTGTTTCGAAGTACCTCTGCATTATGCGCCTGGTATGGATCGACATTGAAAACAACAGCATCTGCAATAAAACCTTCTGCAATCTGCCCCAGCTCGTTACCGCTCCCTAGAATGTCAGCAGCGCTTTTAGTAGCAGACTGCCACGCTTCTCTGCGAGTTAAGCCATAATCAATCAACGTGTCCAGCTCTTGAAGATTATAACCATGTAATGAGGGTGTAGCATAATCTGTACCGAATCCAATACGGACCCCTTCTCTTTTTGCATAATGAATGGCTTTGGAATGCGATTCAGCAGCGCGGGCAGCTCGTTCGCAAATGATCGGGTTCAAAGCTAGAACGCCTTTCGGATCTGCAGCAATGCGATAGATGGATGTAGTAGGTACAAAAGCTACCCCTGAATTAGCAAGTCTACCTGCCTGATCTTCAGTCAGAAACATCCCATGTTCTATAGATTCCACTCCGGCCTGAATGGACCAGTCTATCGTCACTCCACCCCAGGTATGAACCAGTACCTTCTTATTATGAGCATGTGCATTACGAACAATGAATGCGAACTCTTCTTCGGAAAAGATCGGATCTACGACTTTGTCTGTGGGTGCCCCAAGACCGCCTGTGGCCATGATTTTTATCCAGCCCGCTCCTGTAGCAAAGATTTGTGCCATCCGTTGTTCCAAATGTTTACTTCCACGGGCATCTGCTGCTCCAAGCATATCGCTGCTGGTATGCACTCTTAAAGGCTGCTGATACTGCTGAACAAGATGCTGCACTGTGCTTGGCACAATTCCACCTGCATCCCGTACAGTCGTTACACCCGTCCTTAGAGTAGCCTCAAACGCTTGCCCCTGCATGGCTTCGATCTGCTGGGAGTCGCGCTTCAATTGGTCCGCATGATCAAAGTCTGTCCAAGCAAGATGCGTATGAAGATCAATTATACCAGGACTTATCCATAGATCTGTGCCTGTAGGAGTTGAATTATTTTGTTGCGGCTCCACTTCAGCAATAGATGAAAAATAGCCATCCTTGATCACAACATCAAAACATTTACCTTCGATGCCTGCTATATGAATATCCTTGAATGTATGCAGCTCTGGATGCTTATGGATCATCCTCATTCCCCCCAAGCCAGACGAACAGCCTGTAAGGCCTGATCAGGGTCTTGTTTCAACAACTCAGCAAGCGTTAATATGGCTTCCTCCACACTTTTCCGAGCAGCATTTGTTCCGAAATGATTGATCCGCAAAAGATGGCCAAATAGTTCTCCGTCTCCTGGAGCCACAATGCCTATAGGTTTTTCGATCTGCAAATCTTGCTTTCCAGCAATCCGAACCGTTGTAGTCAGTGTAGAATAATGTCTGCTGTCCTTTTGCCAAGGCTCAATTCCCAAGGATTCTATACCAGCTAATGTAGCAGCTGCAGCTCTTTCATGACGCTGAATGACTTGCTCCAATCCCTCTTCTTCAATTCGTGTTAAGGCCAGGATCAAAGCTCTTGCCTCTAATGTCGGAATATTTGGAGCAACTCGTAGTGGCGCGGCGCCATCCAGCGAAGGTTTGAGATCCAGCAAGGACAGAATGGAATTACGCGGTGCATTTTTATTAGACTCAAGAAATTCCCAGCCACGTGGTGAAATACTGACGGCGCTAATACCGTTAGGTCCAGCCAAGGCTTTTTGTGCGCCTATCACAGCAAAATCAACTCCCCATTCATCGACCAGTAACGCCTCTCCCCCAACCGCAGAAACCGAGTCCGTCACAGTAATGAGATTAAACTCCTTTGCAATCTTAAATATTTCTTTAGCCGGATTAGATCCACCTGTAACCACTTCAGCCTGAACAAAGGAAAGGGCACAAGGGCTAAACTCTTTAATTGCGGAAGCAACCTGGTCTCCAGTGACCACTTCATCAAAAGGAACCTTTACTTCAATAACCGTTGCTCCTCCCCGTTCAAGCCACTTTCCAAATAGACTTCCATAGGGACCTGTTACTACATTTACAATGGTTCGACCAGGCGCGGCTATTCCTACAGCCACTGCCTCGATCCCGAGAATTGCCTCAGCTGGGATGATAACTGGTGGATTTTCAGTAAACAAGATTGTAGAAATCAATTGTGTAAGCTTACTGTACTCATCCACTGAAAGTGGTACATGTACATTATGTTCTGGGCTCATTAGAAACCTCCTGATGTACTTATTTTTGGCATTTTAGGAACCGCCGACAACAGCTCGTAACTATATTCATGTTTAGGCCGTATGAAGAATTGATCCTTCGGACTCTGCTCCACGAGCTTTCCTTGCCGCATAACTGCTACCGTATCGCTAATTGCATTGATGACTCCTAGATCATGGGAAATAAAAAGCATGGTGAGATTAAGCTCAGCTTTCAGCGTATTGAACAGTTCGAGCACACTAAGCTGCACAGATACATCCAGTGCGCTCGTAGGTTCATCGGCGATCAGGATATTTGGTTCAACGCTTAATGCGCGAGCAATCGCTATCCGTTGCCGCTGACCACCAGAAAATTCGTGAGGGAACTTATCTAAAGCCTTTTGTTCCAAATGAACCTGGTTCAAAAGCTCTTTACATCTTTGCTCAACGCCCGTACGTCCCACAATTTTATGAAACAATAAGGGCTCGGAAAGAATTTTCCTAATCGAATGCTTCGGATTCAGAGATGCATCAGGATTTTGGAAGATCATCTGGATTATTTTACGCTGCTCACGGCTTCTTTTCTTTTTTAACTCTTGGGTACCTAACAGGATCTTCCCCTCATGCGGGGCAATCAGTCCAGCAATTACTCTCGCCAGTGTAGATTTCCCTGAGCCAGATTCTCCAACAAGTCCAAGAGTGGTGTGCTGCTCAAGATTCAGATGGATACAATCCAGTGCAGTAAATCCGCCATAGTGAACAGTTAAATCTTTTATTTGCAAGGCTAGTTCCATGAGTCTCTACTCCCTTCAAGCTCTGGCAAAGGAAGCACCGAATCAATCAGCATCTGTGTGTAAGGGTCGGATGGATTTTGCAAAATATCAAGGCTAGCGCCATGCTCAACAATCTGCCCTTGTTTCATTACACATAGGCGTGAGCACAAGTTGGCTGCAATCGCGAGATTATGCGTTACAAAAACCATAGCAAAGCTGAGCTCATGCTGGAGGTTCGTGATCGTTTCAATAATTTGTCGTTGAACCGTGACATCCAGCGCCGTTGTCGGCTCATCACAGAGAAGAATACCTGGCTTGCACGCCAGTGCCAAAGCGATGACTACCCGTTGACACTGACCGCCTGACAGCTGACTCGGATATCGATCCTTTTTCTTTAAAGAATCAGGGAGACCAAGTCTTTCGAGTAGCTCCAGCGCAATCATTCGTGAAGCCTTTCGGCTTACTCTCTGTCGGTAATACACCACTTCAGCCAGCTGATTAACAACCATACAGAGTGGATCAAGCGCACCTCTTGGGTCTTGAAACACCATCGCACTGCTTACGTCACTCTTAATGATGCCACCTGTCTGTTCAACACCGTTTGGAAGTAGTCCCAGAATTGCACGCAGCGTAAGCGATTTTCCTGAACCCGACTCGCCTACTAATCCTAGACTCTCCCCTTTGCTCAGCGAAAAGCTAACATTGTTAACTAATCTCTCTTTTGACTTCGCTGCCAGCGATAGTGCGTTTATTTCTAAAATGGGTTGTATAGACATCATTTTTTCCTCCATATGTCTGCCAAACCATCACCTAGGAGCGACAAAGCTATTCCGGTATACACCACTGCAAATCCTGGGACAGCTGAGAGCCACCAAGCTGTAGTGATAAAGGGCTGGCCATCCGAGATCATAGTCCCCCAGTCTGGAGTTGGCGGTGTAATACCGATCCCAAGATACCCCAGTGTAACAATGGCAACAAGCAATCCAATCATGTCTGTCATAAGAACGACCACGGCTTGCGGAAGCACATTGGGCAGCAGATGACGCAAAATAATTTTCACTCCGGGTAGCCCTAAGGTTTGAGCGGATGCCACCCATTCCTGATTGCGAAAAGATGCGCTAAGACCTCTCACTACACGGGCAAAAACAATCCAACCTACAAGGATAAAAGTAATATAAATGCCTCGTTCTCCTGCTCCACTGGCAAAAGCAACGATAATGACGATTAGATAAAAAGGAAAAGCGATCAACGTATCTGACAGCAGCGTAATAACTGTATCAATCCATTTGCCGTAATATCCCGCCAGCATTCCTAGGAACACACCTATGCAAAAGGGAATGATTTCTGCCAAGACCATGATTTTTAAATCAGTCCTCGCTGCATAAATCAATCTAGTAAACAGATCACGTCCCAGCTGATCGGTTCCTAGCCAGTGTTCAGCTGACGGAGGCTGCAGAAAGGCGCTCAAATTTTGCTCGGAGGGATCATAGGGACTTATATACGGTATGAACACAGTCGAGAGAATAAGAGCTGCAAACATAATTATCCCCACTAGCAGTGAAGGGGTATTCCATATTCGTTTTAAGCCGCTAGTCATTTTGCCAGCCACATACAATCGTGGTTCTAGTCTTATCGTTTTCATTGTTTTCCCTTCGTTCTGGGATCAAGCCACCAAGAAATGATTTCAATCAAGAGACTGATGATCACAACAGCTAGCGCACAGTAAAGTGCTATTCCTTGAATAACCGGAAAGTCCCGTTTCGAAATTGAAGTGAACAACAAGCTGCCAATTCCCTTTATTCCAAACACCTGTTCAACGACCAATGTGCCGCCGATTAGATAAGAAATATTCACACCCATCAGCATCAATGTTGGAAGAGCCGAATTGCGCAGCACATGTTTAAATAAAATAACCCTGCTTGGTATTCCGGCAGCCTTAAGTGTAACTACAAAATCCGATTCTAACACTTCAAGCATCTGTGCTCTTAACGAACGGACCAGCGTAGGAATCTGTGAGAAAGCAACGGTGATTGCCGGAAGTGCAAGACTGTGCAAAGTTCCAATCCACCCTTCACTTACTCCCCCAACGGGGAACCAGCCAAGCCGGACACTAAAGAGTAAAATTAAAAGTAAGCCAACCCAGAAGATTGGCATACCCAAAGTTATTGTAGGAAAAATACGTATTAAATGATCCAGCAGTTTATCCTTATGCGTAGCTGCTACTGTAGCAAGCAGAAGTGATACGAAAATCGCCAACACACACGCCATTACTATGAGCAACAAAGTGACTGGGGCTCTTTGCATAATCAACTCTCTTGTTGATGTACCCATAACAATGGAGTTTCCAGTATCCCCCTGAGTAAATAGCGTCTTCAGAAATCGCATAAACTGCTCCCATAAAGGGAGGTCCAGCCCAAGAGTATGATGCATACTCTTGAGCGCCTCAGGGGTACTGTATTCTCCCAATATCATTTTAGCTGGATCTCCAGGTACAATTCGGATGATGAAAAAGACTGCTATCATTACGCAACAGATCACTGCCAGCGCCTTTATAAGTGATATCACAAGCCAGTTGTAAGAGTCCTTGCTTCCTCTAGGTTGATTTAACACCTGCTTAAGATTCGTCATTGGCTGATGCGGACATCTTCAAAACGGGCGCTGCCGTTAGGTAGAACAACAAGGCCATCTACTGAAGAACGAATACCTTTCAAAACATCTGGATAATAAAGCGGAATATACGGCACTTCATCAGCAAGTGTCTGCAGCAGCTTAGTATAGATTTGCGCGCGAGTATCGCCATCTGCAGTTTTTTGGCCCTCATATAGAAGCTTCGTTACTTCATCATTCGTATAATGCGTCCAATACGATTTGCTGAAGCCTTCCGGATCGGTTTGGAAAGCAATGATCGAGTTCGCCTCTGGGGAATCCGCTTGGCCGCTATTCAGCATTGCCGCAAAATCATATGCAAAGAAACGTTCACGGAAAGTAGCAAGCTCAATCGACTCAATCTCAATTGTAATCCCGATCGTTTGACCCGCTGCCTGAATAATTTGCGCCTCTTGCGCTCTTGTACTATTGCCGGAGGCTACAAGTAATTTGGTAGTGAATCCATTAGGGAAGGCAGATTTAGCAAGTTCTTCCTTCGCTGCCTCGACATTGAAGTTCAGAGCCTTGATTGTATCATTGGAGTTATAAGGAATTGTTGTTGGCAGCAATGAGTTTGCTGTTTGCGCATAACCAAAGGTTAAAGCCTTGGTTAAGCCTTCACGATCAAGCGCCAGAGCCAGAGCACGACGAACATGCACATCCGAGAAATGTTCATCCAGCGTATTAAAGAACAATTGCTCTGTCACCCAACTACCGTTAGTAATTACTTTTGTGTCAGCTCCATCTTTGATCTCATTGGCATTTTGCAGTGCTAAAGATTCAATAGCGTTAACTTCTCCAGCCTTCAGCTGGTTGATTGCTTGGCTATCGTCCTCAATCAACTTATAAACTAGCTTATCAATATATGGTTTACCTTCTTGCCAGTAGAATTTGTTCTTAGTGAAGGTCAGATCACCCGCTGTATCCCATGATTCAACCATAAAGGGTCCCGTTCCGATGGGCTTCTTAAAGAATTCTTCTTCGGAAACTCCACCAAAATTGTTAGGCAAGATGCCATTTGAGAAATTGGATAGCTCTGAGATAAATGGTGTATAAGGCTCTTTAAGTGTAATAACAAGCGTTTTGTTATCCTGCGCCTTAATTGTGCCGACCTTTGCCGATATTGCCAGCGGGCCGCCAACCTTCAAGTGCCGCTCAAGGGAGAATACAGCATCTTCTGCAGTCACATCCGTACCATTTGAAAACTTCAGACCATCGCGAAGTTCAAAAGTATACGTCAATCCATCCTCACTAATACTATGTGACTTTGCAAGCCAATCTACAATTTCACCTTTGCTGTCAAAAGCGACTAATGATTCAAATACTTTATCGATAGCAAAAGCATTGTTGGACGTAATCTGATTATGCAAATCTAGCGAGGTTACAGAAGCAGGCCGACCATAGACGAAGGTTCCTCCTACTGCCGGCTCTGCCGCTTGAGGACTCTGAGTTGCTGTTGCTGGACTCGCACTTTCCTGCGCATCTTTATTTGAAGCAGCCTTATTATTAGATCCCGAGCATCCTGCAATTACCATCAATAGCAAAACTGCTATTGCCCCCAACAGAACCGGTTTCTTAACAGATACATTAAAATATGACATAATCCGCTCCCCCTATAATTCTTATATGTTTAGTATGAATTGTATTATGGATTAATCAATGTGGCCTGTCAAACAAAATTTAATTCTTAACAATCCGTTAAGTAAATAGACATAGCAAAAAGACCACTGTCGAATACTCAACAGTGGTCTTACA
>NZ_CDRJTB010000120.1:0-8003 GCF_976954365.1 Paenibacillus sp. Marseille-Q9583 | reverse complement strand
TTTATAATAATTCTAATATGATAATCGTTGTCAGTCGCTAAATGTTCATAAATTATCATACTTATGAACTAGTATGGGTCAGTTTACATGTTTTATGTAGGGTAATTTCTACAATTCGAAGTCATCTGCTATTAGATTGATAATATTTAAGGATTCTCTCGCTACCTTTGGGTTAGAATATCGATTTCCATTATATGTGATTAATGCTTTCCATAAAGCCCATCCTCTTGCTCTATTCCAGGTCTCTTCATCCATCTGTAATACATCCTTGAATACCTTTCTACTATCCTCATCAAAAAAGGTCCAAGCCATTGCCGCATCACACGCAGGATCGCCAACACCCAAAATTCCGAAATCGATGACCGCTGATAACTTTCCATCTTGAACTAGTAAATTCCCTGGTGCGATATCTCCATGAACCCAAACCGGTTTGGAATTCCATTTAGAAGCTAATGCCAATTCCCAAATTTCTCTCAATAGATCTTCGTTAAAAATATCTTTATTATGCTCTATCGCATGTCTAGACTCTTCATCATATACCGCTAAAGATCCACCTCTATAGAAATTATGTTCTCCCGCTAAGGGTCCCCCACTAGCATCAATAGATTGTAATTCTATTAAAAATGCTCCCAAATCTCTTGCAAACTGGTTAAGATCATTAATATTTTGGTACGTTAATGTCTCCCCCTCTACCCACTTATTGATAGACCACGGCAATGGATATTCTTCGTTAGGCTTCCCTTTGACTAATGGTATTTGAATAGGTAACGTGAGTTCTTTACTTAATATGGGCAACCATAGTTGCTCTTTCTCTACTTGTGGAGCATAAGCTGCTGCACTTGGTAACCTCACGCTCATATGCTCACCTAAATGAAACGTTCGATTATCATTCCCGCTGAATTTTACTGGTCTAATCTCTAAATCGGACCACGCGGGAAATTGTTCATTAATTAATCTTGCAACTAAATCGACGGTAATTGTATTCAATATATATCTCTCCAAACAAAAGTTATTTGTCACCTATCATAAAAAATATCGCTGAACAGCCCATATTCAACTTTGTCATTATTGTAAAATACTTCCGTATATTTGTTTGTGACATAAGCTATCGTTAGTATTTACATATTAGATATACAGTAAAGATAATTTATATAGCCCAAGTTCTACTCAAAGGAGAATTCAGCTTATGAAAATTGATAGTCTTATCGGTGAAATCAAGCGAGCCTATCAAATAAACATAGAGAATATCGAACTTCATCGAGAGATGATCGGCAAAGTATATTTCTTACAGACCCAAGAACAAAAGTATATGTTTAAAATATACCGTAACTTTAAATCGGGTGACGCCTTGCAGACGGTCCAGATCTTAGATTATTTAAAAGCAAATTCATATCCAGCAGTATCTGTGGTTAGAACTGTCGAAAATGATAGCCATATTATGCTTAGTAGTCAGGATGGTAGCTGCGTAGGTATATTATTCGATTATGTCGAGGGCGCAATGCCCCAGGTTAAGATTGAGGCAGAAAGCATCGGAAATCAGATTGCAGAACTCCATAACCTAATGAAACTATATCCCAATAAACTTATAAACAGGACGAAAGTTGATTACATCGATGGCTATATCTCCAATATGAGAGAACTCAATTTTGATCCAGAAAAAATTCTAGAACTTAAGCAATACGGTAATGAATTATGGGAACGCATCATTATGCTCCCCAAAAACTTTTGTCACGGTGACCTTCATACGGGAAATATGATCAGAAACGAGCATGGCGAATATGTTCTCTTTGACTTTGACGACGCTTCAGGTGATTATCCGAGTATGGATGTTGCATATATGTGTGATGATACCCATTTTAATGAATTTCATGAATCGATGTATGATCAAACCTTACGTTTATACGAACGCTTTTATAAAGGATATAGTAAAATACGCACACTGAGCGACAGGGAACTTCTTGCGATTTTCGATTTTATTGCGATCAGACATTTTCAAATTATTTCAAGAATAGTACAATGCCAAGGATTACAATGTATATCCAAAGAATTTTGCGATCAACAATATCACTGGCTTATGAAGTGGCAGGAAGTTTGTATTAAACATTGATACTTCTATTCGGTTCATAAATACCTCGCTAACATAAGTTTTACTAGCCATTTCCATAAGAGACATCTAATATTATGTTAGCTTTACTAGTGTCTGTATGCAAACTATGCAATTAGATCAGCCACAAAAGGGACAAGCTAAGCAAGTAGAAATCTTAATATGATTACAAGGAAGAAGGGTGTTCCTTAATGACTAATAGTAAAACGAATCCTAAGGTGGACGGATTTCTAAGGAAAGTAAAACAGTGGCAGAAAGAATACGAGACGTTGAGAAATATCGTTCTTGACTGTGAGTTGACCGAAGACTTTAAATGGATGCATCCTTGTTACACGTCTGAGAACAAAAACATAGTCTTAATCCATGGATTTAAAGAATATATTGCACTGCTATTTCATAAAGGTGTCTTATTAAAGGATACCCATGGAATTCTGATTCAACAAACGGAGAATGTACAAGCTGCACGCCAGATCCGGTTCACCAATGTTCAAGAAATCCTTGAAAAAGAAAGCATCATAAAAGAATATATTTATGAAGCCATCGAAGTTGAAAAAGCTGGTTTGGAAGTGGAATTCAAAAAGAATACAGATTACATCATTCCTGATGAGTTTCAAAATAAACTCGATGAAATCCCTGCCTTGAAAAATGCTTTTGAAGCCTTGACGCCTGGGCGGCAAAGAGCATACCTTCATCATTTTTCTGAACCCAAGCAATCCAAAACTCGAGTATCTAGGGTTGAAAAATGGATGCCGCAAATTCTGGATGGAAAAGGATTAAATGATTAAGTTGTATATGAAGAAGCAACCTTAGATCGGTGAACAATCCGAACTGAGGTTGCTTCTTCTCTTTTTACTAAAAGATTTTATACTACTTCAGGTAGGTTCCGGTTACTCCAATTCCACCGCTACCGTTCAATACATACACTCTAGCGTTTCCTTTTCCAGAGCATACCAGAGTGATTGTGCCGTTTGTAACGTTTTTGGTATCGCCAGTCACCGCATCCACGTAAGTTCCGTTCGGAATTCCGGTAAATGTCGCATTTCCTGAGATCGTAACTAACGCAAAGCTATCGATGCCTTTCGCGCTATCGGTATATCTTCTTTTAAATGCCAAATCACCGGATACATTCTCTGTGGAATACTGGCCTTTTTGCAAGGCTGGAACTGCTCTTCTAATTAAATTGAGTTGTCTAATATGTTTTGCCAAAGGATAGTTTAATGAATCGGCAAGTGTTCCAGTAGCATTCGTATACTTACCGTAGTCCTGTACAGTAACGCTACCCTCAATTTGATCGCCAAAGTAAGCACGCCCTGTTGAGCTAAGTGGTGCATTTGGTCCTACATCGATGACTGATCCTTTTTTAAACTCGATTTCAGAACCATAATAGATCGCAGGTATTCCCCGGAAAGTGAACATCAGCGAGAGATTCTCAGCCCAAGTGTCTTGTGTCCCAGCAAATCGTTGATTCTCTGGGGCTTGGTCAGGTGCATAGTCATGAGAGTCAACATAAGTTACATTCCAAGTAGCATCGTTATAGTACTGATCACCGCTCTTCATACTGAATGCTTCCTGTGCAGTCTTGAATGCCCAATGCATCGGGAAATCAATAACATCCATACCCGATTTCATTGAATAGTCAGGCGCGTGATAATTATTGCCTATTAAAAAAGCATTATTCGAGGTTGGCTGCCCTGCTGTAGTGGAGTTATCTGCCCACTCTTGTTCCACTGACAGCTTGTTGGAAGCGTAGTCATTTTGTCCATCACCCGGATAGGCTTTCGAGCTTTTCCATGTATAGAATGGAGTCGATATTGCCGGAATCCCACTATTCCATACATCTCTGTACCGAGTAGCCACTTCACCAAAGACAAAGAAGTTTGAGCCCCCTCTTGTTTTCCAAGCAGGAACAAAGTATTTGTTAAAAATATACCGACTTACATGCTTCACAGTATCGACCCGGAAAGCATCAACACCCATATCAATATACTGATTATAGCTGTCAATTAAATACTGATTCACTACAGGATTTTCCGTGTTCAAGTCCACGGCGTCTCCTGCAATCTGTCCTGTCTGTACGGTGTAAGATTCCCAGGAAAGACTTTTTTCGGTATGGTACATGTTATTATTGGTTTCCGCATTTTTCATGATTGCGAGTCTGGCCTGATATTGCTGATCAGGGGTCATCGTATCATAGTTAGCTGGCAGTTTATCCGTAATTTTAAGCATGTTATTTACGGTGTCCGCTGCAGTCGGATCTTTTTTGAACATAGGCAACAGATTCTCTTCCCCAAAATTACCGGTATGATTCACAACAACATCCTGAATAACCTTTATCCCTTTGGCATGAGCTGCATTAATCAATTCCTGATAAGAGGCTCCCGCCGATTCATACCTTGGATCTACTTTGGAAAAATTAATCGCATGGTAGCCGTGATAATCATACCCGCTGGCATTCTGCACCACTGGCGTAATCCAAATGGCACTGAATCCGAGCGCTTTGATGTAATCGAGCTTTTGAATCAGTCCCTTAAAGTCGCCTCTCCAAGCTGGGTCTGAATCTGGATTACCTGCCTTGGCATCCTCCCATGAATGCACATTGTTACTCGGATCACCATCATAGAATCGTGAAGTAATCACGAAATAAATGGTGTCTTCACGAAAATCGCCTTTATTTCCAATCGTATAGACAAAGCTTTGTTTCGTTTCATTTCCGGCACCATCAACCACTAGAAATTTCAGTATCGTCGTCTTATTAATAAGAATTGACGGTCCTGCGAGAGCAGTTAAAGCATTACCCGCGACATAGAGATTTGAACTGGTAGTTGGTTCAGTCCCATTATCTGTGTAATATGCGGTGGTCGTTGCTGCTTTGTTATCTTTTATATTAAAAGAGACGGTAACCGCAGAGCTTGAATTCCCAACAGGTAAATTCGCGGTTATCGTTGGGGCCTGCAGGTCGAGATTTAGGTCAATGACATAAGCAAAGGTGCCTACACTGCCTGCTTGACCGATGGAGTTTACACCAAAAGCCTTGATAGTCGTAGTAGAGACTACTTGGATTGGAGCCGTGTATAAGGTAGAAGATGTCGTTGGTGTCGACCCGTCTGTCGTATAGTAGATGTTATCGCCAGTATTGATACTGGAGAGCTTCACAGTTTGGGCAGAATCATATGTCTTCGGCGTAGGAGAGACTGAAATCACGGGGATCTTCGGAATTTCTGGATTAGCGTCATACCACACATTATCCGAGGAATACCAGCCCTCTTTTACACTGCGGGACAAATCGGCGGTCTGTTTGCCGTTGCCATCATTAAAGATAAGGCTTGTGCCGGTAGCGTTGGCAATAGTATAGCTGTACCAGTCGTTTCCGTCCGATTTCATCAGAATTCCTGGCCAAGCTCCGCTTGTTGGAACCGTTGTCGGACTCAGATTCCAGTAATGAATTCGGATCGTTGAGCTCCAGTTTGCTGGTTTCTTAAAATGAACCGTTAAGCCAGCCGAAGTTGGCGTTGGTGTAGGTGTTATGGTTGGTGTTGGCGTAGGAGTCACTGTTGGTGTTGCGGTTGGTGTTGATGTAGGCGTCACTGTTGGCGTTGGTGTCACGGTTGGTGTTGGTGTTACGGTTGGTGTTGCTGTGGCTGAAAGAGTTAGATAGTCGATATTGATATTCCCAGTATCATCCGAGTCATATTTGTAAGCGATCGTATTATTTCCTGCCTGTAAGGAGAGCGTTTCTGTTTGGTCATCCCATGCATCCCAGTTTGCCAAATTCGCTAAAGTGGACTGCTTTACCTTTGCTCCATTCACATAAATGGAAACTTGCTTGGCACTGCCAGTCGCATTGGCATAGCGAAGCGTGGCATTATAGGCGCCTGCAGCGGAAGATTGAACATTGAAGGTGGTTGTTGCTCCTACGGTTGTGTATCCATCAACAAAACCCGTACCGGTATATCCGGTGTGATTCGTATTTATTTTTGCGCCACCTGACAAGGCTGCACTCTCAGCTTCGTACTTCCCAGCAACCGGAATAACTACCGTCCAGTTCTTCCCTCCGTTGCTGTCCCAGCTATCCGTCGGGGCTGTGATGTGATAACAATAAATGAGTGTTGCACCCTCCTGAACATTGAGGTTGGCCGTAAACGTGGTCCCACTTTTAGACATGACTGTGTCCGTAGTATTCGTCCAATTATTCGTGGTCCAATGCAGTGTCACAGCAGATGCTGTGGTATTCGTATAGGAGACTGTATAATCAGTGCTGCTGGCTGAAGCCCCGCCGGATAAACCAAATAAACTAAAAATAAGCGAAAAAATGATCAACCAAGAAACAAAGCGCCTAGATTGTTTTCGTACCAATTAAATAACCTCCTCATTAATTTTAAGTGCAAATTACGTTGTGCAAACGTTTGCAAAAATGAGAAAAAAAGAAACAATTTTACTAATTCAATCTCCTCCTTCTTAGGAAATATGGAAAAACCTCATTGTATGCGTTTACAAATAGAACTATTGAGAAATCCTCAGGTTACAGATAGCTCCATATCTAATGAATTTTCCCTGTTTATGATTATAGGCTCCAACCTTTTCCGGGTCAATGCATCTTTAGGCTAAATATATAAAAATTCAATGGTTTAAATACATAAGTTCAATCGTTTTCATTCATCAGTTGTTCAAGGCACACTAAAATCTTAGACTACCGCTATTTATAGAATTTCCCATCAACTTATTATTTTGTATGCCCCTAAATTAAATCGTAGCTGATGAGGAAGCAGTTGCTTGGTCAGCTTTTACACAATCAATTGCGACAACGAACGCAATCATGATTGCCTCCATCTCCTCATCCAGTATTTGTACTTTGTAGCTATCGCCCCAAGTAAACCATTCCTTGTTCACTTTACCTATAACTACACCATGCTGTAAGACCTGAAAATCCATGTCCCACCAGTTACCATGTACCTCAATGTCAGCCGCATCAATCGTATAACGTGCTTTAAAGAAGGAAAATTCCTTCTTAATCGTTAACACCTCTCGACCATTTACCTCAACAAAAAACTTCGGTAAAAAACTAAATACCTTCTTCGTAATAAGTGCGACTTCATCTCTTGTTGTATTCATAATGGAGAAAGTCTTTGGTATTTGCATAAAACTGCCCTCTACATAATAGACATCCTGCTCCTGCTGATTCTTTACCGTAAATTTACCACTTAGACTGAATACCTTCTGCTTTATATAAAGTTGCTTCATTACAATGCCTCCTTCGATATAAGCATATTATTAAAGCGCAGAATTCATCATAGATATTAATAGAGATAGCCACCTAACCAAGAACTACCTTTCGTTAGCCTTCTCATTATTGAACTATCGTTCCCCGTTAGTTGAACGAATGATTCCATCATGTACTTTAGTCACCCATCCATGTTTTCAATGGTTCTAAAACTTCCGTTTATGATATGGAAGACCCTCGCCTTCTTCGCAATACTGTTTAAGACTGTACAAAAAAATAGCCCAGTTATAATTACATACGCGATAAAATGCGGTCACTTCCTCCCAATTCATCTGACGAAAAATGATTGAAGTCTTCCCGTTTTTTTCCTTCATATCAAAAGAAATTGTCGTACCTATCCATTCTGGATCTGAATCAACACACTGCCACAAAATCTTTTTATCGGTAACAAGCTCATCAACTCGCATCTTTGTTAGACCTTTGCCGCCGAATTGGAACTCATTTATACAACCGATCTGATCATTGACTATTAGTTCATTTGTCCATATTTCTGAAAGTCCTTTTGCAGTGGTTAATGCTTCATATACCGTTGAAGCTGGAACATTCACGGTCTGTAAGTGCTCGATATTTGCCATATTGCTCATTCCCCCTTTTTTATAAGGATTTTAATTTATGTAATTA
>NZ_CDRJTB010000119.1:0-8377 GCF_976954365.1 Paenibacillus sp. Marseille-Q9583 | reverse complement strand
TCTTAATGCCGAGTAGTAGGAGTGAAAGCATTATGATAAATTTCCCTTTTTTATTTCCTGATGAAATACTGTATAGTACATTAGCAAGATATCATAGAGATTCAGGAAGTGAAAATCATAAACAAACAGTAGACGATTTATTTGGTGATAGGAATGTATGTGCAGCATTGTTGTTTCCATCTCACCTAGCCGCTCTTTGTAGAAATATGCCAATAGGAAGTAAACTTACACCTGGAGAATTAATAGCTAATCATACATTTTTTCCATATTATATGCCTTTTCTTTCTCATGAAAAGAATTTAGGTTTGGAGGAGATAATGATCTTGGACAAAGGGGCTAGTGCATATATGCATTTAGGAAAGCCAGCCTCGGCAGTAAAGGTAGAAGAAAATCTAAAATATTGCCCGAACTGTGTTGATCAAGATCGTGAAACTTATGGAGAAGCATATTGGCATAGATCGCATCAGGCAGAGGGTGTTTTTATATGCCATTATCATAACAATGTTCTGATTAGAAGCAATGTATCTCATGCTAAGCAAAGAAATAAACATGTGTTTATTTCTTTAGAAAGTATTTTGGAGGATACAGTCGGACACCAACAGATTTCAATACAGCCGCACTCTTTTGAGATAATAGATTATATCGCTAAACAGACCTATAATCTATTAAATTATAGGTTTGAACCACTTGGATTAAAAAATATTAATCAGTTTTATGTTATGAAATTACAACGAATGGGTTTATCCAATCATTCAGGAAGAATTAGATGGGCGGATTTAATTCTTGCATTCACTCAGTTTTTCGGTAAAGAGTTACTTATGAGTCTTCAAAGTTACATTGCACCTTCGCAAGAAGCGACATGGTTACATAAGTTACTTCGAAAACCACGAGTTACATGCCATCCATTAAGGCATCTACTGGTACTTCAATTTCTGGGTGAGACTGTTGAAAGTACATATAATGGAATATGCCATGATAAGCTATCTTTTGAGCCTTTTGGAAAGGGTCCCTGGCCATGTCTTAATAAAGCTGCAAAACATTATAATGACTCGGTTATCCAATCGTGTGAAGTTACTAGAGACTCCAAAACAGGGAAGCCTATTGGCACGTTTTCATGTTCATGCGGGTTTGTCTATTCGCGTAAGGGACCAGATCAAACCACGGATGATCGTTTTAGAGTTGGAAGAGTGAAAAAATTTGGAGAAGAGTGGAGCGAGAAATTAAGAGCAATTGCTCATGAAGATATTCCTTTGAGGGAAATGGCCAGAATACTTGGGTGTGATCCGAAGACGGTGGTTAATAATTTGACTAACAAAGATATCATTGCTGTAACTAAGATTGAGAATCAGCATGAAATTATGGTATATAGAGAAAGATGGAATGGATTAAAAAAGAAAAATAGCCATGCATCAGTAACTGAGTTAAGGAGACTAGATCAGGCTGGATATACATGGTTGTACAGACATGATAGAAAGTGGCTGACTGAAAATACGCCGATTAAGAAATACGAGGCTATTCAGAAAGAACGAGTTAACTGGAAAGAACGGGATGTTGAACTTGCTAAAGAGGTGAAAAATACTGCTGATGCTATATTAAATGAAAAGCATACTAAACTTATCAGAGTTACAAAGACTGAAATAGGGAAAAGGATGGGAAAGTTACCTCTGCTATTTAATATGTTACATAAACTACCTGAGACATCAAATCAGCTAGATAATGTACTGGAGTCGATAGATCAATTTCAAAGTAGGCGAATTGAAATCAGAGCATTAGAATCAATGAAAACAAATACCGTTATTAAGCATTGGGAGCTCGTTCGAGCTTCTGGTTTAAAGGTGGAATTTATAGGAAGTCATCGAGAGCTTCTTAATGGTTTATCTGTTAAATAATTCTAATGTTTTAACGTGGTACCCTCTCACTAGCCAAATTATAACCTTGAATTTGATGTGGCTTCTCTTCGCTGATGCCTATAGCAAAATCGATAACTTTTTCCTGGGCGCTTCCAAGATAGAGTTTCAGATTCAATCCATTCAGGCAGATAGTGATGTAGCGATTGGACAGTGATCGAGACTGCTATTTCTGAATATCCTCGAGGGCTGTGGGCGCTAATATACTGTGTTGGCTGTTCTTCAGCTTGGTACCTTAGGTGCTTTTCACAAATCACACTTACACCTAAAAGAGTCTTCCCCGAATATGGTTCACTTTTTTTAAAGTGTCTACTATCCGGGGTTCAGTTCAACTATTACTATGTAGTTTTATTTTCTTACTTTAAGTACAGAGAATAAATGTCCAGGATGCTATACAAGCCATCCAACAATTCCTTAACTTCTGGAGTTCTTTCTGAATGTACATATTGATCTGAGTAAGTATACGTTGTTGGAGTCATCGAGCTGTGGGAGGTAATGAAATAGTTATCTGGCAAGTCAAATGTTTTATTGATCTTTTCGATTTGTTTATTGTACAGTTGGGAGTCTAAACTTTCACCTTTGATGATCTGATCAATGATAGGTCGGGAGATGTCTGATAGTTTGGACAAAGACAATTTAGAATAGCCTTTCAGCCGAAGAAAAGTTACCAAGTTTTTAGCAATCATTTCACGATAATCGTAAAAATTTAAGCTCATGTTATGACACCTCTTTAATCATTAGATAAGAGTAACTGCTTTTAAAATAAAGAGATTATTGTGGTTGATTGGATCCCCTTGCTCAATAATCAATGTGGTAAATAGATTTACAATAGCTTCTACATAATCATAACATCTATAAAAGCATCATCCATAACGCCTTGTTTCTCAAAAACTCCAACCTTCCTGTAGCCCCTTTTCTGATACAATTCTTGACCTCCTTGGTTGAAGGGAAAGGTAAAAAGTACGATTTTATAAAATTCTTGCTCTAGTGCTGACTTTTCCAAGGATTCGAGAAGGGAGTTTCCTACACCTTGTCCACGAAAGTTACGATCAATGTAAACAGAGAGGTCTGCAACACCGTTATATGCGCAGCGAAGGGAATAAGGGTTAAGAGAGGCCCAGCCGATCACTTCGTCTTCTCTTTCAGCCACTAAGATGCTATAGCGTCCTTGGTGATCTTGGAACCATCTGTTCATGTAAGCTAAACTTTTTTCCTCGGTTTCAAGCGTAGCGATCCTATCTTCGATACCCTGATTGTAAATCCGAAGAATACTATTCAAATCCTCTAATGTTGCTTGACGAACAGTGAGTGTAGAAATCATTGTGAACCATCCCCCTAAATAAAATGATATTATTTTCTCGCCTAAACACATAGATACGATATTAGTTGGATATCGGAATCACATATCCAATCCTTAATCAGGTTTGCGATTCAAACATTGGGTTCAATTACAACTCAGCACTGATAGAAGTCTTTTAATTGGAGAGTTTGCGGAGCTTGTGTATGGGGCAACTTATTATGATTCAGCTGAGTCTAGTTCTAGTTGTAATGTGGAGGTCTTACTTCTCGATTTGAAAGGAAACTTTCTGATCCACAAAGAGCTTGGTTTCGGTCCGAAAGTAGTGGATACGAGGGTTCGGGTAAGCTATCCATCGTTACCGGCTATTGCTATAAAGCGCCGGATGCAAATGGAGATGCTCGCTGAAGAAATGCGGGTCCTCTATGTTGCACTGACTCGAGCAAAGGAAAAACTCTTTATCGTAGGTGCAATACGCAACCTTGATCGTCAAATTGCATCATGGGGTAAACACCTGGAGCATAACCCAATAATGTTACCCGACTTTGATATATCGAATGCGAATTGCTTTATGGACTGGGTAGGGGCATCACTGATTCGCCATCCGGACGCTGCAATTCTCCGAAGTCGGATAGGGATTGAAGAGTCAATTGTTTCTATTCTAAACACGGATGAAGCGGCCTGGACGATTCATGTCGTTGATCCTACGAAAAAAGAGTTTTTTTCGGATGTTAACCAATCTGATTAAAGAGCAGAATCCTGTTCGAGAACAACAATTGGATGCGTTGATGAATAATCGGCCATTACCAGTTGAAAATGAAACGTGGAGTCTGGAAGTTGAGCGCCGATTAAAGTGGACATACCCACACCTTGAAGCAACACAATTATCAACCAAAACAAGTGTAACGGAGATAAGCGGTTAGGGGAGGCGAACCAGATTGCATTTTCGATCTCTTCCGGTGATGGTTATGCTATTCCTACGTTACAGGAAAAAGCGAATTCACTGGGTATGAATGCTTTTCGGCGACCACGCTTTCTAGAAGCATCCAAATTGACATCTGCTGAACGGGGCACAGTGTATCACACAGTGATGCAGCATCTTCCATTGAGTGGAGATGGAAAAACGATCGGTATTCCCGAAGTCGAGGCTACAGTAACGAAGCTACTCTATAAGAGGCTTATTACTTAGCAGCAGGCAGAGGTTATTGATCCTAAGGTAATTGCATTGTTCTTTAAAGAAGCCATTGGAAAAAGGGTCACACAGGCTAAACATCTAAAGCGTGAAGTACCTTTTAATTTTGGTTTGACCGCTGGTGATATTTATCCGGATGTTGTCGGTCCTACTGCTAATGAGGTGATTCTCATCCAAGGTGTTATTGACTGCTTATTTGAGGATGAGCGTGGTCTTGTGCTACTTGATTTTAAATCAGACAGTACAAAAGGCAAAACTGAGGATGAGTTAGAAGGGAAATATCGACTGCAATTGAAACTCTATGAACGTGCCATAGTAACGACATGGAAAGTGCCTGTTATTGAGAAGTATTTATACTATTTCGACGGGTCTAAACTGATCCGAGTAAGCTAATAGAGTAAAAGAGCCTAGTCCTCCGTTGTTTGGGGACTGGGCTCTTTTATTACTAGTCAATACCATAGAGGTCATAAGTTTCTCTCGATATTATAATAGTCTAATTAATCAGAAATATAGATTTAGTCTGAAAATAATGTAGTAAGTAAACGCGCCAGTTACATCGGGTTGTACGGCCACTACTGGTCTGGCTCCTTAGTTTAATTAATAAGTTCCCGATATGTGGTATAGAAAAAAATCCTCATCGTGTATTATGAGAGTACAAGAGTTAAAATAAATACCTTGGGGGCAGTGATAATGAGTACACAATATACAAAAGAGGATTTACTTGAATTTATGGAACAACTATTTAAAGAAATATACCATTCAAACAATAAACTGAACCTCCATCTGTACATGCACAATAAATTCGTGGACAATCAGGGGGTAAGTGATATTGCCATATCCTATTTTGTTATAACGATGGATTCTCTTTTCAATGATATGGTTATCCAGGTATTTAAGATATTTGATAAAAATGGGTACGGTACAATTTTCAAGTTTCTTAATCTAATAGAGGCAAATCCTCATCTTTTCACTGACAAGAAAATATATAAGAAAGCGCAAGCAGATCGGGAAAAATACGAGAATGAAAAAAAAGAATCCATCAATATTATTAGGACCTGGAGAAACCAACTATATGCGCATTATGATAAAAAGTATTTTTTAGAAAAAGACCGCCTTAAACTTGCAGAGGATGCTCCAATGCTGCTCCAAGATATTATAGATTTGCTAAATATGGCCGTAGAAACGATAAATTATTATAGCGGTTTACTTGATTTCGCTAGATTCTCACTGATAACACCGGAAATTACGAAAGACGCTGATAAACTTTTTGAATCTCTCAATTTCTACATCGATCATAGAACGAATAACTTATGATGAAATTGTAGTGACGTGCACGAATTTCCGTATTCACTGACCTTTTTTCATAATGTTTGCTCGATTTAGTAAGGCAAGTTGTCGGCGGATATGTTCCGATTCCGGATGCTTATAATCTTCCTTCTCTAGTGCTTCACGAATCCGCTCCCGCATCTCTGCAGCTGCTGCTTTCGTAAAAGTTGAGATCAAACTGATCTTTTTTGCAAGGCTTTAAACGACCAAACAATTGGGTCTGAAACATCTCATAAAGCTCGGCCCAAGAATGATCTGAAACCTCTATTAAGGAAGATATTTTATCGATTTCTTCCTTCAAATTCCCTACATATGGGCTAGGCCCCGTTGGAGACTCCGCGAGCGATGCGTTTTTCTTTCTTCAAGTCGTAACCCATTAGATGCAAAATGAGAAAACGGACATGCTACAAAACGCTCCATTCGTGAAACAGAAGATTGTAAGCTATTTCCGTACAACAAGAGATTCTTTTGCATTTGGAGTTTCTCTTCTTGATTGTTATATCTCAAAGAATTTGCGATCAGCTCCGTTTTCCCCTTAAGGGTTTCTTGGGAAAGGTAGAAATTATAGACATTCAACCATCCGTCGTAATATTCTCACCATTCATAAAACCCTTTAGTTGGACGATTAGATGTGATAACACCTGTCCAGTCCCAGTAATAAAATCAAGCTGTGTCTCTTCATCCATAAGAGATGAGGGCTGCGTCCAAAGCTGTTTGTTTTCTATCTTGGGAAATAGCTCCTTAACATGGTTAATCACTTCAGAGGGAAGCATAGATTTTCCTTCATCATCAGCATAAGGATAGCTGATCCACAGTCGATGACTTGGTGCGCAATTCCTAAGTGGTTATACAGGGGAAGAATTTAATAAAATGTACCCTGGCATGATTGAAGATGATTATGCAGTAAACACTACACCGGAACAACAGGCTGAATTCCATTTGTGGTTTCCTAAATTGATTCCTGCAGAAGAAACATCCATCGGGGATATTCAAGCACTTATCGGATTTAAAGAAAAATCAAATAGGGGTTGTATGTGCAACTTTCTTAAATAAATGTAGGGTTGCTTTGATCAGCGCTCATTGAGATACAAGAATAATATCAACTGAGAGCTGAGTGTTTCTTATGGGAATTAAATAACGTAATTTAAGTGATACTATAGATTAAAAGTGGATCTGATCACAGAGTAATGAGTTAACTCAAAAAAACGGGTGGTAATTTCATGATCAATTCGAGACATATGCTGAATAGACCCTATATTAAAGAAGTCATTCGTGAACTTAAGCTTATGGGACATGAGGATGATCGTGCTAAAGAGATTTTAATCAAATACTATAGACCGATAAAGAGAAGTTGGGGTTTTGGGCCGAATGCTTACGATTTTGCTAAGGAAATTGATTCTCTTGATAAAGCCGTAAATCGAGAATTCGACTCTTCTGACCCTAATCAGATCTTTATAGGGCATTTGAAAAGGCGGATAAACTCCAAAAATTGAAAGAATTGAGTCCGGCTCAGATAGAGAGTTGGATCAACACCAATCTTATCAGTCCGATGAACGTTACCCGAGTTGTGCTCCCATTCATCCATAAAGCACGCTCAGGTCATATTATCTCTATTTTTGGCTGCGTAATCCGCTTCTTACTCGAAGCCGTTATCGAGCCTGGGTTCTTCCGCACAGAGCTAATGGAACCGGAATCTACCACTTGGCCTGAGTTGTTCATCGATAACTATGCTGAGCCCACAGCAAAACCTCGGAATCTGAATCGATGAACGTTAAACAAGACTGCTATCTAGGTAAACTCGTGAAAGCAATCCTTATCATTCAAGTGATGAGAAGCTACCATTACGCTTATTGCAGATGCCGATTTGATTGCTGCGTTTGGCAGAAGGTTGATGAGCTTCAGGTAAAGGTTGAAGTTTGCTGTTATTTGTCATTTAGCATCTCATATGAGTAAAAGTTCAGTAAGAACTGAATGATATCTTCTATAGAATATCGCAGCTACCTCCGAGGCTAACTTGGGGTAGCTGTTTTTGATTTAGCGGAAGAAACAGAATTTAAGCTTGGTCTTGTTCGCCGTTACCAATGCAAATGGATTGAAAGCTTTAATGGTAGTAGCTTCACTTAAACAGTATCAATTATTGAAAGGTGGAGACAATGGCTTATTAAGAACTACAATTTCAGAGAGGATGCCTAACATGAATTATGATGAGGTTTATAATCTGCAGTTACAGTTACTCAGTTTATACGAAAAAAACGTGCGGCATTTTGGGGCTAATAAAAGGCAAATTGATTATTATAAACAGCAACTTTTCATGTTTGCCGAAGATAAGGTTCAGCGAATTTTTGTCTTAAATCAGTTGTTGAAAATTCATGAAAAAACTCGTGAAGCTCTAGTCAAAGATTGTGCAGACCGATACTTTTCAAGGAATGGATGTGATGATGCTGAATCTAGTATGTAACGGAAGAAATGCATACTTAATAATTAAAGGATAGGTTGTAACACGCGACTTATCTTGGTATAAGACTATAGCAATATGAGATCTTGTATTTTTATGTTTGCTGTAAAGCGATTGATATGACTGGGCTAAGTTTTCCTATGTTCACTCCGACTAGTCTTGGATGGTTATTCATGTTCACTGTGATATCTGTAATGGAA
>NZ_CDRJTB010000118.1:0-8436 GCF_976954365.1 Paenibacillus sp. Marseille-Q9583 | reverse complement strand
AGAAATAAATAAGAAAATTTTTCTATTTGAGTGTAACAATCTAATTAAAAGGGGGGGTGAAATGATTTCATTCTATAGTGACATCCCGAATGCTTCTACATGGGAGGTAGTTGAACCGGTTCATAAGGGTTGGTCAAAGGGAAGTTGCTAATACGCTGAGCCGAGCGGAGAGTGTTCTGGAGTGGTATTTGGCAAGCGTGTAGGATTTCTACTGAGCTTGACTCCTTGTCAGTTTACTAGTATACTCATATTAACAAATCAAATAACACATAAAATAAACAAACGATGGACGTGACCAAATGAGAAATAATGGATTCACTGAAGATAACCAATTAAGCTTATTGATCTGGTTGCGGCTGGTTAAGGTATATGAGAATAGTAACGATCTTTCCAATGAATTCTTGAAGAAATTTAACTTAACAGTTAATCAATTCGATACCTTGGTACAAATATTATTACATCAGCCTGTAACACAGATGGAAATTGCCGAGCATCTAACCATTACTAAAGGTGGCGTATCCCATATGCTTGGTAGATTAGAGAAAGAAGGATGGATTGAACGCAAACAGGATTGGAAAGTGAAGTACATTACTTTAACGGAAAAGGGTCAAACACTTATTGAGAAGGTACTGCCCTTGCAATCGGATTTCCAAGCCTCGTTATTCGATCCACTGACAGATGAGGAGAAGAAAGTGTTTTACAGCATGCTTAAAAAGATTCATCGACATAGCCAAGATGAGAATCGACTCCCGCGAGGTGTCGAGTAGTGACGCAAAAGCTTTATTGATAATAAAGCTTACTTTTTTCCTCATCAGTATACTAGTAAACTTAATTTAACAAAACTCATTAGGAGGTTTTTAAAATGAAACAACAACCCATAAACGGACAACATCATGTGTCTATGCTTACTAAGGACGCTAAACAAAACTTATGGTTTTATACAGAGGTCCTGGGACTGAGACTTGTAAAGAAAACGGTCAATCAAGATGATCCATCCATGTACCATCTATTTTATGGAAATCGTAACGGTGCTCCTGGAACCGAAGTATCTTTCTTTGAAATGCCAAATGCAGGTCAGACCCGCAAAGGGACGAACAGTATTAGCTCTTTCTCCCTTCTTGTTCCTAGCGATGAAGCCTTGTCGTATTGGGCTAGTCGATTAGATTCTTTTGAAGTTCCTCATGAAGCGATTGTAAGTATCGGGGAACGTAAGTCGCTTACTTTTTATGATAGAGATGAATTGACAGTCCATTTAGTATCGGCTGAAAAAGATAACGGTATCGAGTTAGTTGAACCGTGGATTACAGAAGACATCCCTCCAAAGTATGCCATCGTTGGGTTAGGACCCGTTGAATTGACTGTACGTGAGGCTGGCCGCACAAAGGCGGTTTTGGAAGATATCTTGGGCTATACACAAGGTCGGACGGTACCCTCCATGGGGGATTCGAAAGTGATGGTAGATATATATGAAACGGGGAAGGGTGGTTTATACACCGAGCTCCACGTCAAAGAAGTAAATGATAAAGATCGGGAAAGACCAGGTAGAGGGAGCATCCATCATGTGGCTATAAGCGTGAAGGATATCGAAGAACTAAGCGAATGGGCCGCCAAGATCACTGCTGCAGGCTATAAAAATTCAGGGGTCATTGATCGTTATTACTTCCATTCCTTGTATTTCCGGGATCAGAACCATATTCTTTTTGAGCTTGCTACAGACGGCCCAGGATTTGAGATTGATGAAACTTTTGACGCGCTAGGAGAGAATTTGACCTTACCTTCATTTCTGGAAGAACGTCGTGAAGAGATTGAATCGAAGCTTCATCCTATCCGCTAAACCTAATACAACTATGAAAAAAGGACATAATCATGATGGAACAATGTAGAATCGATGAGAAAAAAGGGTTGGAGCTAGGTTTATACACGTTAGGTGATCACACCACAGACGCCTTAACAGGTAAAGCAATTAGTGAACGACAACGGATTCAAGAGATCGTAGCGGCTGCCAAATTAGCTGAGGATGCTGGATTAGATGTATTTGGGGTAGGCGAGAGTCATCAACCGAAATTCATTACCTCAGCTGCCTCGGTTGTCCTTGGAGCCATTGCAAATGCAACCGAACGTATAAAGCTTGTCAGTTCAGCAACTGTGCTAAGTACAGAAGATCCTGTACGTGCATATGAGGACTTTGCAACATTGGATTTGTTATCAGGCGGTAGAGCAGAGATTGTTGCTGGACGTGGATCGCGTCTCGGGGCTTATGAACTTTTTGGTTATGACGTAAGAGATTAAGTTCTTCAAAACATTACTTAGTGGCAGAACAACAACTGAAACCGATCCTCTCTTATATGAGAGCGGTGGTGGTGAAGTGCAACAGAAACCTTTTTTGAGGTCTGTATATGACTTTCTATTGCACATTATGCAATGGAATGGAGTTCATATTCTAATTTAATCTCGTATTTCAATAGAATCAATAGTAATATCGACATAGACATGAGCAAGAACTTAACCATTTTGTTAAATAACTGGAAGTATATAATTTGAGGATGCATTTCTGAAAAGGGGGAGTAGTGTGACGAATAACCTTATTGCAAATAGTAGGTTGTATAATCAAATGATTGCAGGCTCTTTACATCACACACCAGAGCAGGTCGTGAAAAAAATGGGGGCTATGCAAGCGCAAGACTATATGCAGGCGGTTTGGGCCATCGGACTACGTTCTCCTGCTACCAAATTAGCTGATATAGAGCGTACAATCGCTGACCGTAAGATTATACTTACTTGGACGCTGCGAGGTACGCTTCATTTCGTCCCAGCAGAAGATGTAAAATGGATGCTACAACTCTCTGCACCGCGTTTAGCATCACAAACGAAGCGGCGAATGGCTGAGCTTGGACTTGATGATCAGACACTGGAGCGCTGTAGAGAAATTATTGTGAATGCTCTAAAGGGCGGGAAGCAGATGGATCGTTCGGTCCTACTTCAGCTAATAGAAGAGGAAGGCATCCACACGGGGAATCAACGCGGTTATCACATGCTCTGGAATAGTGCCTATCAAGGACTGATTTGTTTTGGACCGATGAATGGTAAAAAGCAAACGATTGTATTGTTAGAGGAATGGGTGCCAGATTGCCGTGAGCTATCTTATGAACAATCGTTGCAAGAACTCGCGTTGCGGTATTTTACAGCCCGTGGATTAGCTACCGTTCAGGACTTCGCTTGGTGGGCAGGTATAACTCTTACAGATGCAAGACATGGGCTGGAGACTGTGACCAATGAACTTCAATCGGCGGATATAAATGGCAGCGAGCTTTGGATGTCTAACCATCGACTAGCTCCCGCAGAGGAAGATTCTGGAGTCTATTTACTTCCGGGTTTTGATGAGTACATTCTTGGTTATAAAGACCGGAGTGCTGTACTTGAACCTGAGACGGCCCCTTTGATTGTGCCTGGGAATAATGGTGTTTTTCTTCCGATGATTGTTGTTGGTGGCCAAGTTATAGGTACATGGAAACGTTCGATTAAGAAAAAAGGAATTGAGATAGTCATTCATCCATTTAGAGAGCTTGGAAATGCTGAAGAAGCTGTGTTTAAAGCTGCTGAAAGATATGCTGCTTTTATCGGGCTGCCGATACTCAATTTTAGCGTGTCTTCTACATTGACATGAGAATGAAAATATCGTTCAGGGGTGAAGATCAAGTTCATGAATGAGGGCGAGTTAATGAGCTTTATTGTTCAAACGAAAACGATACATATGTAACAGTGATGGCACTAACACACTTATTAGCCCCTGAAAGTTGATTTTTCAGATAGTTCTGATAAGAACGTAACCCGGCAGGTGCGACCTGCCGGGTTTATTCATAAATCTAATTGACTATATGAACTAGATTCGTCTAGCTAACTCTGCACCCTCCCAAATAGCATTAAGCGCTCTGCGAGCTTGCACTGCATCCCCAATTACATGATAAGGAATGGAGCTTTCCTCCAAGAAGTTCTGAAGGGTTTTCTTGTTTAGGGCGCGTGATCCTACTGCGATTACTACATAATCGGCAGGCAGGCTGAGAAGCTCCCCATTTTTTTCAACCATCACGCTATTCTTTTGGATCGTCATGCACTTGCTGTTGGTCATTAATCTAACACCGTGGCCATATAAGCTTTCCATTACACAGATTTTACGAAGGATACCCAGATCATTTGCTACATCGGCTTGCATTTCTACAACAGTGATTTGATTTCCGCGTTCGACCAGAAGCTCAGCGACCTCGAGACCGACCAAACCCCCTCCAATAATAACAACTCGACCTTCAGGATGAGCTGTTCCCCATAATACATCATGTGAATTTACTACATGACTACTCAGAACACCTTCTACTGGAGGAATAATTGGGGCCGATCCGATTGCAAGAATGACTTCATCCGGACTGATTTCTTGAATAAGCTCTGGAGTAACCTCCGTATTCATTCGGATTTCTACACCTTCACGTTTAGCCGTCTCTCCCATATTCAGAGCAGCCACGGCCATTTCTTCTTTACGCGGTGCGGCACCAGCGATATAAAGCTGTCCGCCTAGAATGTTATTCTTTTCGCATAAAATTGGAGAATGCCCACGACGTTTCAGTGTGATTGCTGCTTCTAATCCGGCTGGCCCACCACCGGCTATAAGTACTTTTTTTGGTGTGCTCGCTCGCTGTAATTCATATTCACTTTCTCTTCCGGTAGCAGGATTAAATACACAGCTGATGAAAGGCACCTTCGGATTTACGAATCCATCGAAGCAGCCTTGATCACAACCCACACATTTAACAATGGTGTCCGCGCGTCCAGCTAATGCTTTGTTACAGAATTCAGGATCTGCCAATTGAGCGCGGCCAATAGCTACGAAATCAGCCAGTCCTTCGGCAATAATTCGATTAGCAATAGCTGGATCATTAATACGACCTACAGCTATAACTGGAATGTTAACCACGGATTTAATTTGTGCTGCGTTATCTACATTGAAGCCCACAGGTAGATCGATAGGTGGTACTTCATATTTAATTGCTGCGCCTGCTGGAACTCCGCGTGATACATTAATCGCATCAATACCAGCATCCTCAGCGAGCTTCGAGAAGAGCTTCATATCTTCCAGTGTAAGTCCGCCGGGAAGATCCTCGATAGCAGAGATTCTCATCAAGATAGGGAACCTAGGTCCAACGGCTTCTCGAATGGCACGTATACAAGCGAGCGGAAAGCGACAACGATTCTCCCAGGAACCGCCGTACTCATCCTGACGGAAGTTCATCGCTGGGCTTAGAAATTGTTGTGGCAAATAACCATGACCAGCATGGAATTCTACACTGTCAAATCCAGCTTTTTTCGCACGTGAAGCAGCATCTGCGTAAGCTTGAACCATCTCAATAACTTCGTGATTCTCCAGCTCTCGGGGGATATGTGTTACACCCTCGAAAGGGACAGGGGAGGAGGAGACTTGAATCAGGTTGGGAGTTACTTTCCCTCCATGCCATAACTGAAGACAGCTTTTGCCGCCTGCATCACGAATGGCATGAGCCAATTGGGTCATACCAGGAATGAATTTATCATCAAAAATGGCTGGAGCATCCTCAGAAGCAGCCGTTGGGTGAACGGTTGTTACTTCAACTGTATTTAAGCCATTACCTCCTTTTGCGCGTGCTACATGGTAATCAATCAAACGCTCGCTGACATACCCACCCGGAGCATTCATTTTTGTTCCCATGGCAGGCAAAATGACCCGGTTCTTGAGCTCCATATTTCCTATCGTACCTTTGCTGAACAAATGTGCGAATTCCATGCTATAACTTCCTCTCTATATATAGGTTAAAAATAACTAGGTTATTTTAACCTATAATATCGAACGGAACGATAAAAGTATGTGCATAAAATCACGAAGTATTTGGCACAAATGCAGTCCTTGAGGTAAGATAAGAAAATGACCGGAAATGAAGTCCGGTAGTTCGGAGGATGAATATGGATATTGAAGTCTTGATTCTGGCTCAATTAATGAAAGGGTCAAAACATGGTTATGAGATTAAAAAAAATATCATTTTCGTAATGAGTAACGATAAAATCGTTAATAATAATTCGCTGTATCCGAAGCTGAAATTGTTTGAAAAGCGAGGTTGGGTGATTAAAAAAACGGAAATGCAGGAAAACCGACCTAAACGGTATGTGTATTCCATCACAGCCGAGGGTGAGGAGCGGTTTCATATCTGCTTGAACGAATTTTCACTGGAGACTATTCGTATTGATAATGAATGGTCTATTCGTCTTGCTTATTATGAGCTACTGGATCAGGAGGCCCGCCGAAGATTACTTGATTACAGAGAGACTTACATGAAAGAGAAGCTGGAACATTTACAACAGTTATCCCTAGTGGTTGGGAACGGTAAAGATTTGGATTACTCTGAAGAGCTATATTTTTATACCCGAAGTATGGTATTACATGAGCTAGAGTTAATCCATGAGCTTTCCCATAAACTGGACGCCTTGGATATGCATTAATCCGTATAACAGATATCTTCTATGTACATCTCGCCAAAAAAGTCAAGAAGGGGGTTTTCCTTGAGAAAACTATACTTATTAACCCTTGGTCTTGTACTCCTGTTTATATTTCAGCCTGCGATCAAGAACAGGCAAGTGATTCTGTAATTAAGGAAGAAACGGTTACATCCAAGGGGAGAGTCATTCAATCTGTCTTAAAGCCACTTGAAAGGAACACTAATTCAGAAGAAGTTAATGTATCTTTCCAGATTATATTTTGAAAGATAATGGTACTTTAAAGTATAAAAAAGAAACAGCAGAGCCGGTAAATGTTGAATAGGCAGATAAGACAGCTACTTTTAAGTTCGATTCGAATATGGCGGCTTTTCTTAGTTCAAATAGTAAGGATTATGAATCAGGGGCAACTATATGGGGATTTCGACTGACAGGTGAGTGGCTAGACCAAACTAAGGAAATCACGTTTGTTATTCGAACAGATGCTAAGTAGGTATGGAGATCATCATAGTGTTTAAGGGACAACCCGGGATTGCGATTCATCAATCAAAAAGACTAACCAGAGAGTCTGGCTAGTCTTTTATGTTGTTCGATCTCTTTATTTCACCTTAATACCCATGGCTTGCGCAACCTTAGTGAATACTTCGGTATTTTCGTATACTCCTGTAAACAACTGAGCGTTTTTGCCCATGGCTGTAATTGGAATATCCACTGCTGTATGACCTGAAGTTGTCCAGTCTACAACGAAATTCTGTTTGGAGTTAGCGATGGCAAATGGACCATCTTCTTTGGAAATGCCGTCACCTGATTCATCTTCAGCGTCTACGGCTTCAATAGAGAATCCACCTGTTTCATGGTCGGCGAGAACTAGGACAAGGGTATCGGGATTCTTTTTAGCGAAATCTTTGGCAATCTGTACGGATTTATCTAACTCTTGCCCCGCTTTAATCGTCATCTTGGCATTGTTTTGGTGTGCAAATTCGTCAGTACCCTCTTCTTCAACCATCAGGAAAAATCCTTTTTTATTTGCTGCAAGCGTGTCTATCGCTTTTTTCGTCATTTCAGGCAGGGATACAACCGGTTTGTAGATATCTCCTTCACCCTCTGGCTTTTGCTGGAACATTTCCTCATTTGCAAATAACCCGAGAAGCTTACCGTTTTTCGCCTTTTGCATATCGGTTTTGTTCGTTACGTAGGAGTATCCAAGCTGTTTAGCTTTGTCTACAAGGTTCCCCTGCGTTCCTTTGCTTTTCTCTGAAGGATCTTCAGCTGGCTCATCTGCGAACTTACCTGGATTTCCAGCAGGATACCAGAAGTCTTCGCCTCCACCTAGAAGAACGTCAACTTTGCTCTTGGTCAGAAGCTGCAGAGCGATATCACTTTGTTTGGAGCGATCTTCAACATGAGCACCGAAGGCAGCGCCTGTAGCATCAGTAATTTGGCTGGTAGTTACAACGCCTGTAGATTTCCCTGCTGATTTTGCATATTCCATAATGGTTTGTACGGACTCTTTATCTGCATTCATCCCAATGGCACCGTTATAAGTCTTGACTCCGCTGGCATAGGCTGTGGCTGAAGCAGCTGAATCTGTAACAGGGACAGTGGAGCTTGTATGAATTAGTCCAGCAAATGGCATAGAATCCATCGCTAGATTTCCTTTTTCACCTACTGTAGCTAGGCGGATGGCATTGCGCTGGGCAGTACCCATTCCATCACCGACAAACAGAATCACATTTCTTGTGTTTGATGAAGCTGCATTGGCCTGATTTGGTGCTTGTGTAGTGACTACATTGGAAACGAAGAGAGCAGTTGCTGCAGTCGCTACAATTGCCGTCTTAACGCCGTACTTTTTCGGTGATTTCATAATTTCCCTCCTAATGTATGTTTACAACCTCATACTATAGTAATTACATTAAGAGAATGTTT
>NZ_CDRJTB010000117.1:0-8777 GCF_976954365.1 Paenibacillus sp. Marseille-Q9583 | reverse complement strand
TCAATGTTGTATTTTTACGCTGATTTCCTATAACTCTTATTCACCCTTGTCATTATCAGCAGAGCGGTTTTCCCAGTTAAGATCCTCGATATTGATCTTCTCCACTTCTCAAATCCGGCAGCAGTACTGTAGAGAAACTCAAGTAACGTCCTTTCTCTCAGTGATTGAGAAGCGATTTTTAAATGTATGTTTCTTCAAAAGCATAGCGAAAAAGGGAACGAGCAAAGCAAATCCGGTGTCCTAGGCTACTTGGCTTCAACTGATTAGATTAGAGCCTATCACGTTGACTGAACAGCTACCTTATCCTGTTTATTGAGCTAACTTCCCACACCAGTTCAACGAATTAGTCATTCATTTACACTCAAATGGATTACCAAATCTAACTAAAATATGCCACATATATTTAAATTCTTGAAGCACCTCTTCATAGGTCCCCCTATCGCTCCATCGTGCAGGATTACGTTTTAAATCATTGATAGCTGCTCCGACCACACTAGCGTCGATATAATCATTACGCGCTATCCGCTTAGCTAAGGAAGGCATAGTTGATCCTCTTAAATCCGCAGGTATTTCTTCTACACGCATAGCAAATCCCATATGCCAATATAGTTTAATAGAATACTTTAAGCATAATTGTTCAAATACATCTCCTATGTAAGTTCCTTTGAACGAAGGATCGGCAACAAGCATTTCTACTTCATCATTTAATATGATATCACCGTGAATCTATGTTACACAGTACGCTAGAACCCGAAAATACGAGGCTCAAAAGACAATTAAGGAAGTTCTTCAGCTGTCAGATATCCCTTGGAGTATATATGAGGATACCGTGCTTAAGCTGTTTACAAACGCGAGGGTCGCGCTGCATTTTCATCCTGATCGGCCAAATGCGGACATGAAAAGTGTGGCTCAGGCATTGCTTGAGCAGGGGATCTATAAGAGTCAGTTTGAAACTCATATTTCCAATGGCAGCGTATCTGCTTATACAGGAGGATCAAGGGATCTTTGGGAGAAAAAGATGTTTGGAGGCGCTTATCAGTTAGATGGCGTGACGAATAGCCAGCGCCCGAAGTACGGGGCGCTAGAATTAATGTTTCACCCGGATGGACCGGCTCCGCGGTTTGGGTTATGTTACTTCCTTCTCTCACCGAAAGTCTCCTATCACTGTACGTACACTTTCAATGGCGCTATTTTGTCCCGTTGGTAAAAATAAATAATAAAATTTCATTTACACAATTTCAAAGTTTCTAAATTCATCAATAAAACCTTCAAGCCAATCTTCTAAATAATCTAAAGCACCAGAATCACTGTCGATAAAAGCGACATCTAGACTCATCACCCAAAAGCGTCGAGCTATAACAAATAGTTCTATTGCCAATTCATCTTGTGCTGAGAAGTTTCTGACAGATCTGTAACCCGAGATTAACGCATTCCATAAGGGTTCTTTTTGATCCTCTAACTGACGCTTTCTAGCCCGAACTTGTGCCAAATCATATGCACGCCAACCATTAGCAGACCATTCAAAGTCGTAGTGAGTAAAATAGCTTCCTTCTTTGAATGCATTATTATTTCCATGCATATCTCCATGACATAACCCCCAATCCAAGCCTTGTCTAGAAGCAATAAGGATTTGTTCTTTCAATGCATTCGCAAATTCATGTAGAAATGGTACTGCCTCATTTTTTTCACCAATGTAGTTAACAATTCGTTCCAATGGTTGAGTGATGAGAAAATTTGTGTCCAACTCGTATCGCGGTTGGTTTAGAATAACTTGATCCATTGCTGTATGCAGTTCGGCTGCTGATCTTCCAAAGGTAAAGCATGATGCCTCGTCATGAAGTATGTTCTCCGTGCCATTGAGATAGCGAAAAATTACAGCAATTCGCTTCCCTTCTGGTGCATTTAGAACGGTATACAAGCTATTGTCTTTTTTTGCTATGGGTTCCGACACTTTTGTGTCCACAGAGTTAAGGACAATTTTCAATTGCGTTAATAAGGATAACTCATACGCTACATCATTTTCGTTAATTGCAACGCGGTAAACACGAAGTATGTAAAATCCATTAGAAGTTCGCACCCTGTAAATATCATTTAATCCTCGTAACCAATACAAACATTCAATCCATTGCCCGATATCATAATGATTGCTCAAACAGTATTCCAAGTATTTTGGATCTAGGACTGAACGTAAGACAGTAGGTTGTGTATACATCGCATTACTCCTCAATTTTTTTCTTGATCATATATCAGTTCATAATCCTAATCAGGTAATGATCAATTGTAAATTTTACTATCTTACTAATTATTTGTATCTATAATAATTAATTATAATCATTTGGGGTTTAAGTGCTTTCGATACCAAAAAAGGCTATCACTACGCTATCCTGCCTGTTAGTTGAATAAAGGCAGCCGATCCATTGATCGGCTGCCCTTATGTCTAATCGAACTATCGTTTCCTTTTACCTTAATTCCGAAATCCCTCGGGCAAACCGAGAGGCAATAGCCTCAATGCTGGAATATGGTGTTATCTGATGGATACGCCTACTAGGAAACACTAACATTTTTTTTACTTAATTTCTTAAATACTGAGTATTCCTTATTGGACTTAATAAAACTTAATATCTTTTCGGCACATTCTTTTGGATTCATCTCTTCAGTATTTACTTCGAGGTCATATTCATTAAAGCAATATACTTTGCTAAACTGTGAAGCTACCAGTCCAATTTTTCTATCTCCTCTTGCTTGTTCTCGTCTTATGAGTTCTTCTTTCGAGCATATTACACCTATAAATAACGTAGGCTGATCGAAAAATTGATCAAGAAACTCATTAAACCTCTTGTCATTGTCGATTACAGTATCTACTATTACATTAAAACCCATTTCTGATAACAATTTAATTGTCGAATGGTACACTGAGAATATGGAATCATCAAGTATTTGTGAGACAACTTGATGATCTATTTCTCTCGGAGGTTCATCTGGAAATTTATTATTAATAAAATCATTGTAATTATTAAAAAAATCATCAATTGATAAATGATAAAAAGGAATCTCTTTCTGATTTATCAGTTCAGTCGATATGGAAGTCTTTCCAGAACTTGAAGTTCCATTTAGATAAACTAATATCCCTTGTTTCAATTTAATCATCCTTCAAAAACGTATTTTTCAGATAACGTTATAATCACAAAGTTCATAAAATTATCCAACTCATAAAATATTCGAGAAACGATTGAACTATCCTGCCCGTTAGCTCAATCACTAATCGGATTCATTTACTTTAAAAGAAGTGATTCAATAAATACCTCTATGTCAAATGGTTCAGTCATTGTTTCGTATCTACCATATATATGGCCGTTTCGATCGATTAAAAACTTTGAGAAATTCCACTTGATCGCGACACCGGCATATATGTCCGGATACTTTTCCCGCAGAAAATCCTGCATCCATTGACCACCTGATGTCTCAGTATCGAATCCTTGAAATGGTGCTTGCTGTGTTAAATATTGAAATAACGGATGAGCAGACGGTCCCCTAACCTCAACTTTCTCGAATAAAGGAAACTTAACTCCAAAGTTGCTCTCACAATATTCATGTAGTTCCAAGTTGCTCTCTGGCTCTTTCTCGTTGAATTGGTTACAAGGAACACCTAATATTTAAAACCCTTGCTCATGATGAATTTCGTAAAGCCTTTGAAGATCAGGTAATTGGCGTGAATAGCTGCATCTACTGGCAGTGTTCAGAATAAGCAGAACTTTTCCACGATAAATTGACAATTCAACAGGCTCACCATTAATGGACTTCGCTTGAAAATCATAAATAGACATCAGACCATTCCTCCGCGTTATTATTATAAATAACATAATATCGCGACAGGCTTTTATTGGTCTAATATATAAAAGAAATAATCTTTATAGAATGAACCTATAATCCAATATTACCTTAGTATATTGCCCGTTTAATTTACTAGAAAAGAGGAGCTACCATATAGGAAACTCCTCTACTTATTTTCCCCCAATAAAATCCGTTTCTAAACTCATCATGAAAATAGTACATCCTCTCAGCTCTGGGGCTTATCCTAACTCGCTGGAGAACTTTTTTTATTTCCTATAGCCAATTGAACGATAATCTGAAGCACGATGATTACAGCCAAACCATAGAATGCTTGGACGAAGCTGCCCGTTGCATCGTGGAGCCAGCCAATGGCTAGCGGCCCAAGCGCTCCGAGAACGTAACCACCTGATTGGGTCATTGCGGACCAGCTACTGGCTTCCTGAGCATTGCGTGTTTCATCAATGGGCAACATCAGTGCAATCGGGAACAGTCCGCCCGCTCCAATACCGAGTGGAATCGCCGCTAGCCAGGGGCTAACGGATATGTTCAGCATCAGGACACCCATCAACTCTAATAACGCACACCCGACAAGCCAGAATACACGTCTTCGGTAACGGTGTACAAGCATGGGAATGAACAACGTAGAGGGCAGAGATATCAATGTAAATAAGGTTTGGATGTTGCCAGCCGTCTCTTGACTATACCCCTGGCTTTGGATTGCTGGCGCAAGCCAAGCGGTCAACGAGTAGAAGATCGCTGCCATCAGCCCGAAGAATAATGTCAGCATCCAGGCACGCTTGTTGTTCACCGGAAGTGGTGCATTAAGTACACTCGAATTTTTACCGGATTGTCGATCTGTGCGCGCAGACCAGGCTAATCTCAACCAGATCGGCAATGCAATGGCTGCGAGAAATGCCCATACAGCCAACGAGCCCCTCCACGAACCACCCAGCGTATGCTGAAGCGGAACCGATAGTCCCACACTAATGCTGGCCCCCATCACCATCGCTGTAGAGTAGATGCCCACCATGGCTGCTACTCGGTCAGGGAAGTACTGCTTAATGAAGCTGGATAATAGCGGCCCTGCCAATGCAATTCCTACACCGGATAGAAAAGAAGTTAACATCATCAATGGAGTTGTACCAACAAACCATCGTAATCCCGTACCTAACCCAATGAGGATTAAAGCCAGAACAATTGCGCCCTCATTTCCCCACTTTCTGCTTAATCTTACGGAGAACGGAGCAAATATGCCCATGCATAATACCGGAAGTGTGGTTAACAGACTCGCGGTAATCCCGCTTATACCCAGATCATTCTGTACAGTGCTCATTAGAGGTGAAATGGATGTAATGGGTGGTCGTAAATTCAGTGAAGCCAGGATAAGCGCCAGGACGATATAAAAAAGTTTCATTATGAATCACCTCATGGTAGTAGTATCGTTACATTCACCCATCATCCTATTTGTTAACGACAGATCGTTGGGTGGTGCACGATTAAGTATAGAATCATTAGAATGATTGAACAATACTATAGTTTCTATTAAAATGATTACTAAAACCAATGATTAGAGGGTATTCATATGGAGATTCGTCAGATGGAAAACTTCATTGCGGTGTGTGAGGAGCTTCATTTTACACGAGCAGCTGAGAAACTCGGTATATCTCAACCTACGTTGAGCCAACAAATACGTGCGCTCGAGGATGAACTCGGCGTTCCCTTATTTGACCGAGTCGGTAAAAAGATTGTGATGACCCAGGCAGGAAATCTGTTTCTGGAGCACTGTGTACAGATGATTCGGCATTTACAGAATACCCAGGATGCGTTAGCTGAATTACGCAATGACCAACGAGGTAGGTTAGTAATTGGTGTTCTCCCTTCCGATCTGGACTATCGGCTCACCCCATTGCTCGTGAATTTTCATGCACGATTCCCCAAGGTGCAGCTGAAGGTTATCTCTTCGATCTACGTCTTGAATCAAGTGCTGGATAATGAAGTAGATATAGGCATCGAGATCACGTCTGCCCCTGATGATCGGCTTGTACGCATTCCTTTGTGCAGTGAAGAATATGTACTCGTCGTTTCCGAGAATCATGATTGGGCTGAACGAAGCACGATTGGAATCCAGGAACTGCGAAATATCCAAACTGTGATGTTCCCCGAAGGATTTACGGGCAGAGAACTGGTTGATGGCTATTGCCGTAAATATGGATTCAGTTTAAATACGATCATGGAGACCAGTTCGGCTACTTCCATTATTAGCTTGGTTAAAGCCAACGTCGGAGGAACATTGCTGCCTTATCGTTTGATCCAAGCGATGAATGAACCAACACTACGCTGCATCCGAATTACAGACGATCCGCCATACCGTCACTTTGAGATCATTCATAGGTCCGACCGTTTTCTGACAAAATCGGCCAAGGCATTTATTGAGAAAACTATCGAGTATTTCAATTAAGAGTGAGTTGCGATATAGAGAGGAGAAGTTACTAAGGAAACCGAATAATGCAAGACAGAAATGTCATTGTGGATTCTTTTGTAAGATTCGCTTCTGCTGCCAGAACTAGAGTATAGTAGGAGTTGTTAAAAAATTATTCCAGGAGGCTATAGCCATGCCACAGGAGATCTGGATTAACCTGCCGGTCAAAGATGTTGAGAGGTCAACTGCCTTTTTCAATGAGATTGGATTCCATGCAGTGAGCGTTGGTAACGAGAGAGCCAAGCTTGACATAGGCCAAACAACGATTCTGCTGTTCCCGGATGCGGCGTTTGAGAAATTCACAGGTTCTAAAACCGCAGATACTTCCCATAGCGCAGAAGTAATATTCTCCATTGGCGCTGAAAGCAGAGAAGAAGTAGATGCCTTTATTCAAAAAGCAGAGTCTGCCGGAGGCAACATCTTTGGCAAGCCGAGTGAAATTGACGGCTGGATGTACGGCGCAGGATTTGCCGACCTGGACGGTCACCGCTGGAATCTGCTGTACATGGATGAGAGCAAAATGCCGAAACGCTAATATGAAAACACCGGCCACCTGCTTAAGGTGACCGGCATTTTTTTACACCCGCTATAATCTCATATTTGTAATTCAAATCAAAATCGTTGCTTAGAAGGAGAATTAGAGGGTGAAACTTATAGAATCACCTGGGTTAGCCTATCGTTTCCCATTACTTCAATAAGGATGTGCTTTAAAAGTAATCGGGGATATCAAGTACTATGGAGTCGATATCATTTTCTTTTGAGTAATACATACAAAGACTGTCTTTATATTTTTGGAACTCATTAGGTAGTACAATAAAACCTAATTCTTTGTAAAATTCTATTCCAATATCACTATAAAGGAAAAAGTTGTTACACTTTTCTTCCTGTTCAAGTTTATTTATCGTTTCTTTGACCAATAAAGAAGCATGTCCTTTTTTTCTTAAATATAAAGGCGTAGCAATTGAACCAATCCCTTTTACAATTTGGTCATCAGAAAGATTTAGTTCATATACGATGAGGGAGCTTAATAGTTGCTTTGTATCTGTTTCTTCAAGAACGTACCACTTTCCCTTTTTATACTTTTTGGAAGCCTGGCACATAGTTATATATTCTTCATAAGGCAGATTATCTCCCCAAACATCATAGCCCATCTTATAAATTTCGATCATTTCCTCTTTTGTTGCTTCCCTAATTTTTTTCAAAGTACCTCTCCTTTTGTTTTATGCGGTTATAGATTCTTTTCGATAATAAGCTTATCATGATCTCTATTCTTCTGAAGCAAAACTGCTCCCAAAATATCTGGGCTAGCGTTCTCCGTTCGTTGAACAAACTACTCCCAGTAAGGAGTACCACTAAAGAGAAATTCTTCTTTATTTACATATCGCTTAAATTCCCGACTAGCTAATTTACTAATGTGACTGGGTAACCACTCATTAGATTCAGGCAGTCCAAGCCAAAAATTCATTGTTTCGAGTTGTGCTGCTACAAAGAAACCTTCCAAACGTTGAACATAATTATGAGGCAGGTCGAATTGTTTTGCGTATGATTCTAGCAACTGGTTTCTGAATGCTGGGTGGATATAAGAAAGTGTCCAACCTAAATCGAATAAATAATATCCGAACCCACAAGCTCCAAAATCAATAGCTCTAGCTTCTTGTTCATGAAACACAAAATTACTTGGAATCAAATCTGCGTGAATTATCCCCCAATTGCCAGGTGTTGTTTCTATGTCGTTCATCATTAAAATTGCACACTCTCCGGCCAGTTGCAGAATTTCCACATCATTTTTATCGAGCTCACCACCGTTAGCAAGCTGTTTTAGCTTTTCTAATGATTGTGAAATTCTAGAATTATCAAATGACGGTCGAGTAAATGATGACGGAATTTCCCAAAAAGATGATTGTTTATGAAGCTTTCCGATCAATTCGCCTACACACTCGGCATCATTGACTGTTGGAACAAATTGTTTTTGTTCACCATCTACCCATTTCAACAATGTACAGTTTATGTCAGCTATCTTAGTAACATATTCACCAATGTTATTTTTTATAGGTGATGGCAACACCAGATTTGTATCATTTGTTAATGATTCCAGCCAAATCATTTCTGAATGGATGACTTTTTCCTCAGACCAAATACTTTCCATCGAATCACTTTTTGATAGATGTATTCGCAAACTATAGCAGTTACTTTCCTTATCTGTCACTTTATAGATGGTGTTTGCATTTTGGCTAATATGAGCTATTGATTGATAAGTAATTGGATAATAAGTTAATGCTTCTATAGCAATATCCTGAGTATTTAGCAAGGTATCTTCCCTCCCCTTGAAACAACCGAATAAGGACATCGTACCATAATATTTTCCAATAGTTTGGGAGAGAACACTTATATTTATATTTTATCCATCACTTAGTTGATTAAGGTAACCTGCTCATCAATATGTATTATTCAACTATCGTGTCCCGTT
>NZ_CDRJTB010000116.1:0-8811 GCF_976954365.1 Paenibacillus sp. Marseille-Q9583 | reverse complement strand
CATCAGAAAAATATAATATAGGTAAGTTAGCAGCTTCACTAATCGAGCCTAACGATATTATTTTTATTGATATTGGTACAACAACCGCTCAAATCATCGAACATATTCCGTCAAATCATTCTGTGGAAATTGTTTGCTGTACTATGAACGCATTAATTGAGATTCATAAAAAAGGATTTAAGGATTTTATTCTTATTGGTGGTCATTACCGTCCAGAACTTCAAATGTTTGAAAGCAGAGAAGGGTTGGATTTAATAAGTAGAACACGAACAACAAAAGCATTTATTTCTGCTGCTGGAGTTAACGCTAAATTAGGCATTACTTGCACGAACAGTTGTGAAGTGGACACAAAGAATGCGGCAATTAATTGTGCCCTTGAGAAAATTTTAGTGATTGATTCCTCTAAGTTTGATATGGTTAAATCCACTTACTTTGCTTCGTTAAATGATTTTGATGCGATTGTAACCGATAGAGGTTTATCAGAAGAGTGGATTGAGAAAATCAAACAATTAAATATTTCTCTTTATCTAGCTTAGAAATACAGCGCGTGCCGATACTCAATCGGTGCGCGCTGTTCTTGGGTTTTAGGATTTTTTCGCGGAATTATTAAACATTTCTCCGCTCGTCATTGAACCCGATTTCTTGGCTAGAAGTCGGTAATCGCGTGGAGTTAGGTCACAGCTACGGCGGAAGCTTTGTGAAAAATAGCTTTGAGAAGAAAAACCAGTGGATTCGGCAATTTGAGAAATAGAAAGATCCGTGGTTTCTAATAACTCCTTGCTCGCACGAAGCCTGACCTCAATTAAATAATTGATGGGTGACATGCCATAATATTTAGCGAAGGTATGCACCAGATAATACTTACTAAAATGTGCTTTTTCTGCCAGATAGTCAAGCGAAATCTCCTCTGAATAGTTCGAATCAATATAACGTTTGATCCGGCTACATACCTTGTTGACCCTTTGAGTAGCCACGACTAAAATTGGATGACCTGAGTTTCGCATTAATATAGTGACTACGACCTCTAGTAAGTTTTGACAAATATCTTCATAGTTATCCTCTTTATTTTCTGTTTCCCGAAGCATGGCGTTGAAATAGAAGAATAGTTCATCCCTCTGATTTCGATAATTGATGATCTCATGATTACGGCTACCACTTTGGTCCCCAAAGTCAAAGCTCATCCCCTCAACCCCAAGCACGACATACTCTAGAGGATCACTACTAACGGATAACTCGGTATGCTCCACATTCGGGTTCACGATGACCAGATCATCCTGTTTCACCGGATAGATTTCATTCTCTACAATGAAATTCCCCCGCCCGCTTCGGACATAAAACAGCTCCGCAAAATTATGAGAATGACGCATGCTGGACCAATCACCTTCATAAATAGAGGAACTGACATAGATTAACTTAGCGGGAATTTCTCCACGTCCTTTACCAGGTAGCCAATAGCGTACATTTCCCAATTGAGGTCAGTCCTTTACGATGATATAACTTTACTCTACCATAATTACTAGATTACATAACAATAAATTGGGTGAGTTTATAATTTATATTTATTTTTTATAATAGCAAGATATATAAAATGAACGACAACATGTTTGTTGAAAGAAACTTGAACGATCGGATAAGATAAATGAGTAAGAAAGCTCTTACGTATGCGGCTTACAGTACCAATAAAAGATAAATATGGAGGGTTATTATGAGAAAAGTTCTTAGCCTTGCACTTACAGCTGCACTGTCTCTAAGTCTTGCGGCCTGTGGTGGTAATACTGAAAGTAATTCTAGTTCCACATCTACAGATGCCACCAACACATCGAAGAACTCTAATTCGACTGCCGAAACTCGTACTCTTAAGCTAGCCGCTTTAGAAACCGCTTACGGATCTGATGTATGGAAAGAGGTAATTTCTGGATTCGAAAAAGCTAACCCTGGTGTGAAAGTTGAAACAACGATCGACAAAAGCCTTGAAGATGTTATCGGACCTGGTATGAAATCGGGAGATTTTCCTGACGTCATCCATCTTGCCGTAGGTCAGCCTAAAGGTTTGACAGAAACCTTCATTAAAGACAATAACCTCTCTGATCTTACAGACGTGCTTTCAATGACTGTTCCTGGTGAGAGTGTTACCGTAAAGGAGAAGCTTATTCCTGGGTTTACGGATACAACCATTACGAACCCTTATGGTGATGGAAAGACCTTTCTGATGCCAATGTTCTATAGTCCAACGGGTCTATTCTACAATGCTGGCTTACTTGAGGAAAAAGGCTGGAGCGTCCCTACCACTTGGGATGAAATGTGGGCACTAGGTGACAAAGCTAAGGCTGATGGAATTGCATTGTTCTCCTATCCAACAACCGGATACTTTGATTCTTTCTTCTATGCTTTACTTAATGAAGTTGGTGGTCCTGAATTCTTCACGAAAGCGATGAATTACACTGAAGGCATATGGCAATCACCAGAAGCAACACAAGCATTCGACATTATTAATAAGTTAGCAACCTATACCGAAAAGACAGTTCCGGCGAATGGGAATAAGGATAACTTTACTAAGAATCAACAGCTTATTCTTGATAACAAAGCTATCTTTATGCCAAACGGTACTTGGGTTGTTGGTGAAATGGGTAAAGCCCCTCGTGCAGAAGGATTTAAATGGGGATTCACTGCTCTACCAGCTGTAAAAACTGGTGGTGACAGATTCTCCTACACCTTCTTTGAACAAATCTGGGTTCCTGCCAAGGCTAAAAATGCAGATCTAGCAAAACAATTTATTGCGTATCTTTACTCAGATGAAGCAGCAGGCATTTTTGCAAAAGTAGGTGCAGTTCAACCTATTAAAGGCATGGCTAGCAAACTTGAAGGTGACAATAAACTCTTCTATAGCATCTATGACGGTGGTGCAAAGGCAGCTATGGGTGCATTTGCTACAACAGAACCGGTTGAAGGGGTAAGTATTTCGGATACCGTATTTGGTACCGTGGATTCCCTCGTGACTAAGGCAAAGACACAAGCACAGTGGGTTGAAGCGATTACGAAAGCAAGCGATCAATTACGTGGAGCATTAAAATAATCTAAGGCAACGCAAGATACCAATTCAAGCTGTGAACAATGGTGGCATGCGCAAAGCGGCCACCATTGTTTTTACCTTAAGAAGGAGATGGACTAATGGAAATCAAGAAAGGACAAGGGCGTTTTATTTTCTTCTGTCTTGCTCCCGCCGTAATCCTATTCATTGTTTTTCTAATCATACCTACAATTAACGTATTCCGTATGTCCACATACAAGTGGGGTGGATACACAGATGACAAAACCTTTGTAGGGCTGCAAAATTTCGAGAAGCTTTTTCATAGTGATAAATTTTATCAAGCATTTCAGAACAGTCTTCTACTTATTATTTTAGTTACGATTATTACCTTTGCTTTTGCACTAGTGTTCGCGTCTGTGCTTTCTCGTGAGAATTTGAAAGGACAAAATTTGTTACGAGTGATCTTCTACATACCGAACATCTTATCTGTTGTCGTTATCAGTGCGATTTTCTCTGCAATTTATGATCCGAATAGTGGACTCTTAAATGCAATCTTGAATTTATTCCGTGGTGCAGCATCGGACCCAACTCTTTGGTTGGGTGATCAGAAAATCGTTATTTTCTCACTCGCAGGTGCTATGATCTGGCAGGCTATCGGTTATTACATGGTTATGTATATGGCGAGTATGGCAAATATCCCGGAAAGCTTATATGAATCCGCTGACCTCGAGGGTGCAGGCAGGATGCATCAGTTTTTCACTATTACGATTCCGTTAATCTGGACGAATATTCGTACCACACTTACCTTTTTTGTCATCAGCACGATCAATATGAGTTTCCTGTTCGTTGTGGCGATGACTGGAGGCGGTCCTGACGGTTCCACTGAGGTGTTCTTGAGCTATATGTACAAAGAGGCTTATACCAACTCCTCGTATGGTTACGGCATGGCAATCGGTGTCATCGTGTTCCTGTTCTCGTTCGCACTAGCTGCTATCTTGAACGCAGTCACGAGCCGTGAACATTTGGAATATTAAGGAGGGGACAACTTGAATAATAATAAACTCATACATCATGGGGCCAGTGATAAGATCTATAAGGCCTTCATCTATGTTGTGCTGATCCTACTAGCCATTATCATTATCGTTCCTGTAGCTTGGGCGTTCATGGCCTCCATCAAACAGGATGTAGAATTCTATGCTAACCCTTGGGCTCTTCCAAAAGGGGTTTATCTGCAGAACTTTGCGGATGCTTGGCAGAAAGCAAAGATGGGCAGTTACATGTTCAACTCTGTAATCGTAACTGTGATTGCGATTGCTCTTCTACTGGTCATTGCATTACCAGCTGCTTATGTGCTTGCTAGGTATAAATTCAAGGGAAGTGTCATCTTGAATTTGATGTTTATGGCAGGATTATTTATCAATGTGAACTATATTGTTGTTCCAATCTTTCTGATGCTCAATAACGGTGACAAGGTTGCTCGCGATTTATTTGGACAGCCGATTCTCTTGAATAATTTGTTTATTCTCGCACTTGTCTATGCTGCAATGGCGCTTCCGTTCACTGTTTATCTACTTGCGGGCTACTTTAAATCATTACCTAGGGAATTTGAAGAAGCAGCTTCTGTAGATGGCGCAGGATATTTCCGAACGATGGTACAGATTATTATGCCAATGGCTAAACCTAGCATTGTAACGGTTATCTTGTTTAATTTCCTCTCCTTCTGGAACGAATATATTATTTCGATGACTTTACTAACGAAGCCAGGACTTCGAACATTACCAGTTGGTTTAATGAATCTGATGGCTGCTCAGAAATCAGCCGTTGAATATGGACAAATGTATGCAGGTCTAGTAATAGTCATGCTGCCAACCCTTATTCTTTATATTTTAGTACAAAAGAAGCTTACCCAAGGCATGACCATGGGCGGGCTGAAAGGTTAAGGTGCTACTATGAGTAATCCGTTACGCAATTTGTTGATACTGATTGTCTTCATCTTCGCGCTAGTACTCGTTATTATTGGGCAAAAAAATATTGGTGCACCCGGGCTTGGACTGATGCTGCTAGGGTTAGCACTTCTAATAGGTCTTCTCTGGTTCTATAATCGGAAATTTAAATAAAGGGAGAGTTATTTAAGATGAACAAAGGACGGGTCACAATTCCAACAGATCTGGATGTTATTCCTGAAACCATAGAAGTCATGAAACGTTGGGGCGCGGATGCTGTACGTGATTGCGATGGTACTGATTTCCCAGCAGAATTGCGTGATATCGATGCTAAGGTGTATTCCACTTACTATACGACTCGTAAAGAAAATGGATGGGCAAAAGCAAATCCGGATGAAATCCAGCAGATGTATCTCATGACACCTTTTTATACTGCTGAAGGCCCTAGTCTAATCATCCCTTTAATGAAGGGATTTTATCCAGATATGCTGAAAGTGAATTCTCGTGACGATATCAAGCGCTGGTGGGAAGTTATCGATCGTACCACAGGAGATATACTATCGACTGAGCAATGGAGCTATAACGAAGAAACGGGCAGTGTTATTATTCATGCAAGTCCCTTCCACGATTACACGGTTAGTTTTCTAGCCTATATTATGTGGGATCCCGTTCATATGTACAATGCGGTCACGAATGGTTGGGAAAATGTTGAGCCCCAGATCACCTTTGATGTTCGCCAACCGAAGTCGCGTGAGTTCACAATGCAACGACTACGTCAATTTATTGATGAACATCCATATGTCAATGTCATTCGATTTACGACCTTCTTCCACCAATTCACACTCGTCTTCGATGAGCTTGCACGTGAGAAATATGTGGATTGGTATGGTTATTCAGCATCCGTTAGTCCTTATATTCTTGAACAATTTGAACAAGAGATGGGCTATCCGTTTAGAGCCGAATACATCATTGATCAGGGCTACTATAATAATAACTACCGCATTCCGACCAAGGAGTTCCAAGACTTTCAGGCATTTCAGCGGCGTGAGGTTGCCGCGCTTGCTAAGGAATTAGTCGATATTACTCACGAATATGGAAAGACAGCCATGATGTTTCTTGGTGATCACTGGATTGGTACCGAGCCATTTATGGAAGAATTCTCATCGATTGGGGTAGATGCTGTCGTCGGTAGTGTAGGTAACGGTTCCACCCTTCGGCTGATTAGTGATATCCCTGGCGTGAATTATACAGAGGGACGGTTTCTACCGTATTTCTTCCCTGATACATTCTATGAGGGTGGAGATCCTGTACGTGAAGCCAAAGTAAACTGGGTCACAGCAAGACGGGCGATCCTTCGTAAGCCGATTGACCGAATTGGTTATGGTGGATATTTGAAGCTGGCACTGGATTTTCCGGATTTCATGAGCTACATCGAGAGTGTGTGTGATGAATTCCGTACTTTGTATGATAATGTACACGGAACAACACCTTACAGTGTCAAAACCGTTGCAGTACTCAACTGCTGGGGTAAAATGCGTGCATGGGGTAATCATATGGTTCATCATGCCCTTTATCAAAAACAAAATTATAGCTATGCAGGGATCATAGAGACGTTATCTGGTGCACCCTTTGAGGTCAAATTCATTAGCTTTGATGATATTAAGAATGACCCCTCTATCCTTAAAGGAATCGATGTCATTCTGAATGTAGGGGATGGCGATACGGCTTATACAGGTGGAGATTGGTGGCTGGATACAGATATTGTAACAGCAGTGAAGCAATTTGTTCATGAGGGCGGAGGATTCATCGGAGTGGGCGAACCCGCAGCTCATCAAGCGAACGGAAGGTACTTCCAGCTTGCAAGTATCCTCGGTGTAGAGCAAGAAAAAGGATTCACTCTAGGTTATGATAAATATAACTGGGAAGAGCAGGATCATTTTATTACTGAAGACTACGGAGTAGATGATAAAGGAAATAAGATTATCGATTTCGGTGAAGGAAAGAAGAATATATTCGCGCTCGAAGGCACCACTGTCCTTCGTCAGGTTGATAAAGAAGTTCAACTGGCAGTGAATGAATTCGGTAGTGGACGATCTGTCTACATCAGTGGATTGCCTTATAGTTTTGAGAACAGTCGCTTACTTTACCGTGCGATCCTCTGGAGTACTCACAGCGACCACGAGCTAAACCGCTGGTTCAGTGAGAACTATAATGTTGAGGTTCACGCCTATGTTAAGAATGGTAAATACTGCGTCGTGAACAACACTTATGAGCCACAGGAAACTGTCGTTTATCGTGGTGATGGCTCTAGCTTCTCACTCAAGCTGGAAGCGAATGAGATCAAGTGGTACGAAATCTAAAAATCTGTCAGCACGACAAAGCTGTCCCAAAGCCATGAAAATGGCTACTTGGGACAGCTTTGTCTTTTAATTAGGATTAACGTGGTCGCTTAGGTGGACGCTTCCGCTTTTATCTCTTTGTATGCGAAACGGGTACCTCTTTTGCTACTTTATACTTTTAAACTACTTTCTTATATGTTATAACTAATGCTACATTCTGAAGATCATTTGCGTAGCTTTGATTACTTGAGGGGAGATTTAGTTTTTGCAATCATCACAGACACAAGACAACAAGAATTCGTTATATATTATTTTACTCATTACGGGGATTGTTCTGGTAGCCTTTAATTTACGGCCCGCTATTACATCTGTTGGTCCACTAGTGGGAATTATTCAAGAGGATGTAGGGCTTGCACATTGGAGTGCAGGTCTATTAATGAGTATACCTTTGATATCCTTTGCTGTTATGTCGTCTCTCGTTCCTAAAATCGCTACTCGTTTATCCAACGAGAAGACACTATTGTTAGGTTTGGTTGTTCTTTTGATCGGTATTTGCATCCGTTCTATTTCAATGACGTTCTTTATTTTCTTTGGAACGTTATTGGTGGGAGTAGGAATAGCCATTGGGAATGTTCTATTACCGGTAGTTGTGAAGGAGAAATTCCCACAAAAGTTCGGTCTAATGACAAGTATATATTCCACTTCAATGGGATTATTTGCATCGTTAGCATCAGGTATTAGTATTCCTCTAGCTCATGATCTGAAGCTTGGGTGGGACGGAGCTTTAATTGTATGGGGAATTCCGACTATCATAGCGATCGTGGTATGGATCCTTCTAATTAGATTAAATCCAGCCAAAGATCATGCAGTAAAAAGTGTAAGGATCAGTGCTAAACAAATCTGGCGTTCACCACTCGCTTGGAAAATAGCCCTATTCATGGGGTTTCAGTCTTCATTATTTTATATAACGATGTCCTGGTTGCCTGAAATTTTATATAACTATGGCATAAGTAGAGGTACAGCAGGATGGTTGCTATCCTTTACACAAATTGTAGGCGTACCTGCTAGTTTTCTTGTTCCTATTCTGGCTGGACGACTACGCTCTCAAGTGTGGATTGCATTTGCATTAGGCATGTGCTCTATAGTTGGTTATGGTGGACTATGGATGGGCTCATCTTACCCAATAATGATCCTAAGTATTATCTTGATTGGTATCGCTTTGGGAGGGAATTTCCCACTGGCGCTAAGTTATATCGGAATTCGTGCCCGAAATGGAAATCAAGCTGCAGAATTATCTGGAATGGCTCAATCCACGGGATACATGCTTGCAGCCATAGGACCTATATTGATCGGGTATTTATACGATATGACCCAAGTGTGGACGATTCCACTGATCACATTGATCGTTATTTCTGGACTCGTGATGACGTTTGGAATGTTGTCTGGCCGAGATAAGTATGTATAAAAAGACTCCCCATGTAGTAGACAGGTGTAATAATGA
>NZ_CDRJTB010000115.1:0-9180 GCF_976954365.1 Paenibacillus sp. Marseille-Q9583 | reverse complement strand
CAATGATGACGATCCAGCAAAAAATGTATGAAACCACTGTTAAAGCCGTAGGAGGAAGAAACGGTTTTATCGAATCAGAAAGCCCTAAGCTCAATCTTACAATCAGCACACCACGCGAAATGGGAGGTGCCGGTGGCGAAGGTACAAATCCTGAGCAATTATTTGCAGCTGGTTATTCCGCTTGTTTCGATAGTGCACTGAACATGGTTGCCCGACTCGGAAAAGTGAAAATTGAAGGTAGCGAAGTAACGGCCACAGTCAGCTTTGGTAAAGTTGAAGATGGAGGTTTTGGCATAGCAGTTAAGCTTGATGTGCTAGTTAAAGGCGTTGACAGAGAAACCGCAACCTCTTTAGTAGAGGCTGCTCATGGCGCTTGTCCATACTCCCGCGCAACCCGCGGCAATATCGCTGTAGAATTGAATGTACTGTAAGGAAATACAGAGAAATTTTTTCTCAAACGAAGCCCTAACGGATAGAGATGATTTTAAATTCAATTAGTGTCTCTGGAGTCCGAAAGCACGCTCCAAAAGCTAAAAATGCCCATATCATGTCTTTCGGGTCCATAAGGTTCCAGAGACGTTAACAATTTTGCGGATTGAAATCAATAACCCAAAAACAGAGCAGCAATTCGCCAATAACGGGAATCGCTGCTCTATTTAATTTATTCTTCTGTCATCGCCTGACGGTCTAAATTACGGTACTGCACAGCCTCCGCAAGATGCGCAGAAGTAATATCCGGTGCGCCTTCCAGATCAGCTATTGTACGGGATAACTTAATAATTCGATCATGCGCTCGCATGCTTAAACCTAAATTTTCCAGAATGTCATACAGCAATTGGGCACCTTCACGGCTAAGACTTGCATATCTCCGAAGGGAAGCGCCGGAAAGTTCACTATTCCAAGAAATAGGCAAGCGCTTAAACCGTTTAGCTTGTATCGTCTGTGCCGCCATCACCTCTGCATACATCTTAGCCGAAGATAGAACATGCCCCTGACGATCCCATTCCTTTGGGCGAGGAACATCCACCTGTAAATCAATACGATCCAATAAGGGTCCTGATATCTTTGCGCGATATTGAGCAATCCTGGCGGGGCTGCATGTACAATGTTGTTGAGAAAGATTACTCCCAAAATAACCGCAGCTACAGGGATTCATCGATGCGGCCAGCATGAATTTTGCAGGATAGGTAAAAGAAGCTCGAGCACGACTTATGGTAACAACCCCGTCTTCGAGCGGCTGGCGTAACACTTCAAGTACATTCCGAGAGAATTCGGGCAACTCATCTAAAAAGAGAATCCCTCGATGCGCAAGACTAACTTCTCCCGGCTTTGGAATGCCTCCACCCCCAATAAGGCCTGCGGCAGATATCGTATGATGGGGAGAGCGAAAAGGACGACTACGCAGTAAGCCATTGTGTGCATCTTTTAAAGTTCCTGCTGCGCTAAAAATTTTGGTCACCTCAAGAGCCTCACTCTCAGACAATTTCGGAAGGATGCTTGGAAGGCGTTTAATCAGCATCGTCTTCCCTGTACCGGGTGGACCGATGAGCAATATATTATGCATGCCCGCTGCCGCAATGGTCAGGGCTCTTTTTACATGTTGTTGCCCTAGCACATCACTGTAATCATCCATCATCTCGTTCATTCCATATAAGGAGTCCTCAGAAGTACCGTAAACTGGGGTATATTTAAGATGTTCCAAAGAAAGGACAAGAACCGGAGGTCGGTCATTAGCATCTATCCCCTTGGTCACAGTTACAGGAAAAGGCAGAGATGATATGGAAGGCATATCTTCGGAAACACCCCCACTTCGTTGATTCTGTTCGTCGTCCCCTTTTATACCCTTAGCTGAATTGGACGGCGATTCTTCCGGGTTCGGTAATGCGCACAAATGGTCGATTGCGTATATATTTATGCCACTGATCAAAGCTGCCTCAGCAGCGTTCCCTTTGGGAAGCAGTACAGCCTTAAATCCATTTTTACGCGCAGCCTCCACCATTGGTAGAACACCCGATACTGGACGCAGACTACCGTCAAGCGCAAGCTCACCAATAAAAAGCACCTCATTGGCTGAGGCCATTATCAGTTGACCACTAGTTATCAGTATCCCCAGAGCAATCGCAAGGTCAAAGGCAGAGCCTTCTTTGCGTAAGTCGGCTGGTGCCAGATTTATCGTAATGCGCTGCTGGGGATAACGATAACCACAGTTCTTAATAGCGGCTCTTACACGTTCTACTGCCTCACGAATCGCAGAATCAGGCAGACCAATGATATTCGTCTGTGGTAATCCATTCGCAAGATCAATTTCTACACCTATCATTACCCCTTCAATTCCATACAGACATGCACTATGCATTTTTCCATACATAAAAACACCTCATCTCCTGAAATACACCCCTGTTTGGGTGTCAAATCTTCAAGAAAAAAGGTGCTTCCTTATTTTCCGATAATAAATTAGCTATTATATCTCATTATATATAGGGAATCTTAGCGTAATCAAGAATTATTAATAAATATCGTATTGCATAAATACGCATAGATAATCATATAGACCTATTTTAACCTTCTTCACTAACTATGACAGAGTCCCTAATCTCTTCAAAAGTCAATGGTTTATAGTTCCAATGCTCTACACAAATGTTAAAATAATTCTTTCCTTCATATTTTTGTCCGTGAATATGACCATGCACATTTACGTAAGGCATATGTTTATTCATATACATAGGCTCATGAGAGAGAAAAAAGAAATCCTTATAAATCAGCGGATATTCACTAACCTCGTCAAAGCCTGCTTCAAGCCACCAATCCCGGCCGCGTCCCCGATCATGATTTCCGAGAATTAGAATTTTATAGCCATGTAACCTCTCCACAATAGCACGTGTCGCTTCCTTATTAAGAAACGAAAAGTCTCCCAAATGAAACACTTTATCATCCGGATTCACTACCGAATTCCAACTCTCAATCATGGATTCATTCATTTGCCCCACATCTATAAAGGGTCTGGATTCAAAATCAATAATCAACTTATGTCCAAAATGATGGTCGGATGTAAAAAAAACGTTAGCCATGTTCACCCTTCTTTCTTTTTTGATCATAGTTTGTATGATTATCTCCAGTCACGCCGCTTATGTGATCGTTTTTTATTATCGCTCTGGATCAGTTCAGCTAGAGGGGGAGTCTCTTCATTCTCAATGAGCCAGCCACGCATCTCTTTAATCGCTTCCACCTGTCCATTACCTTTATCACGCCATGTAAGAAGCTCTATGACTTTTATAACAAGCGCTAAGAGACTGCTATTGCTGTTTTGTGATTTATCGGCGCGGATTTTTTGAAATAGCGCTTCATTTTTCCAATCGATTAATATTTCCTCAGCTATAGTGGGCCGCATAACCGTGAAGTTCTTATTGCAATTTGCACAACAGACAACGGATACTGGCTCTGCGGTAAATTTCACTTCAATCTTCTGCTGGCAATATTGGCAAGCAAAACTAACCTGCATTTCAAAAGGTTTATTCTTCACTTAAACAGCCCTCCTCATGATGACATTAAAAAGTTACTCTAATGTTTACCCATTTCTTTTGAGAAATGACCCACTGTGCGGAGGCTATGTAAAGACTTTTTTCATAAGAATGCCAGTGCCCATAATGAATGGCGTGAGAATATGGGGTGCAGCTTAAAAAGCCTCACGTATATGCCCCAAAGAAGCGATGCTTAAATCTTCATTCAGTAAAATGCTAATGACGTCAAAAGTTACTCTTCGATCATCATAACCTTTCATATGCAAATAAACCTGTGCTGTATTTCGCACTTGATGTATTTTTCGAGCATTCACTGATTCCTCCGGAGTCCCTTGATATAGCTCTCCACTACGACTGCGAACTTCAATAATAATAATACAGCCTTCGTTCTCCGCAATAATATCAAGTTCTCCGGTTCGACAACGCCAATTTCGTTCTAAGATCTTGTACCCACAAGTAGATAAGTACTGCACAGCCCCGTCTTCAGCAGCGGCCCCCTTCTGTTTGCGGTTGTAGCGTTCTCTTGTATATGGCTCTTTCATTCCGGTCTCCGTTCACCGGCGGAACGGTCGCTCTGATACACAAAGCTGAGGATTTCAGCCACTAGCTGATAAAGTTCAGATGGAATCTGTTGATCTAGATCGAGCTTTGAAAGAACTTCTACGAGAGCTGCGTCCTCTTGGACAGCAACCCCACTCTCTTTAGCTTTTTGCAGAATCAGATCCGCTATCGCCCCTTTTCCTTTGGCAACAACGACAGGTGCCTCGCTTTGTCCTGGGCTATATTTGAGAGCGACCGCTTTTTTGAGCCCTTGTGAAATTGGTGGTACAGGCTCATTCTCGTTCATATACGGTAATCCACTCCTTTATAAGCATCAGGAACATAATCAACAAGCTTACTATGGGGATTGGCAAGTTCTGTAGATAGCTTTAGTTCTGGTAAAGGTTCAGTTCTTAATCCCGACAACTGATAACCAATAGATTCTACTGCTGTTTTAATGTCATCACGCCGCTGTTCCAACAGTTCAAGCACCCAAGGATGATCATTGTGCAGCTTAAGACTAACGATTCGATCAACAACCTGCACATCAACCAGCGTCTGGCCGAGCTGCTTCATATCCAAATCAAACCAGAGCCTGCAATTGGCAGCATCTAATTCACCCTTGCGTCCCCGACGCGACTGAATATGAACGGAAGCTGTCTCCTGCCCATCTGGACCTTGCAGCGGCAAGAACAAAGTTACTTGCGCGAAAGGAGCTGTTCGATCTGTATTGAGCAGCAGCTGTTGTCCTGTCAGCTGCTGCACTAGTCCGCTCGCGGCTTCTTTTACCGCGGGCGGTACCTCGCTGCTGCTCATGATCTGCAGCAGCACGCCCTTCAAGGTGTCGGTGGCTTGTTCGCCTCCGACACCCGCACTGCCAAGCGCGGCCGTACCTGCCGCCGTACCTGCCGCCGCGCGGGCCGTCTCTGCGGCGGCTACTGCGCCGCCGCGCACCGCCTGCTGCTCGTGCTCCGCACCGAGCAGCTTCAGCACCCGCCCCACCCACGACTCCGCGTCCGCGGGTGGGGCGGTGTCCGGCTGCACCGGCGAAGCCGTCGCAGCCAAGGCCTCCCCGCGCGGCGCAGCAGCCGCGGGGGCAGGGCTTGCTCCCGCCGCGTCAGCAGGCGGGAGCATGGCGAGCTGCGGCAGACTGCCGCGCAGCTCGGTGAGCACGCCCTGCAGCTTCGCGAGCAGGGCGGTCCCACTAGCTGCATGGGGCGCCGCACCAGCAGCAGTTCCTTCGGCGCTCACACTCGTGCCACCCGGCATAGCCCCACTCTTATCCATCGAGGCAACCCGACTCTTATCTGCATGTATAGCACTATCCAATGCCCCGTCCTTATTCAAATTCAAGGCATTACCCTGAATCTCAACTTCACTGGAACGGACAGGATTATTCAACGCACTATCAGCTTGAGCGCTTAAAGCACTATTTAGAGCGCCGGATATCATGGCAGGTGTTGATTTACCAGCCATAGGCTCTGCAACAATACCACCCTTCGAGATCTGAGCTCCTTCACCTGTCTCATCAACTACAACTGGCTCGCCAGTTCCAATCCCCGTTTCATTATCAGAAGTTATATTAAGAGTCATCTTGACTGGCGTACCTTGTTCAACCGGTTTCAGAGCACCTTCAGCTGCTCCTTCCGAAAGAACGGTACTTGCGCTTGCGATAGTGCCTTCAGCAGTTTTAGTTGTAGCTTGTCCATTTCCTTTAGCTGCCAATTGTATAGGGTCAGCTTCTGTAGCGTCACCCTCTACAACACCCATATTATTCCCACTTCCAGCACCTGCAGTTACCAAAGGTTCAAGTTTTCCAGTATTTGTACCCATTCCAGCTTTAGATTCTGCGGTTATTGTTTCTTCATTAGCAATTTGACCTGCCCATATTGTAATCTGATCTTCCAGTGCTGATAAAAGCTGATGCAGCTGCGGGCCAAATACAGCCTGCTGCAATCCTTTCACACTCTCAGCTGTAACGGGTAGTCCCCGCTTTACAGAAATGACAGCTGCGTCAAGCCACTCTGAAGCAGGCACACCAGCTGGTTTTGCACTCATTACCGCATCCAACAAAGCCGCTGTCTCTTTTGTAAGTGGAACGCCTCCTGCTTGCATCGCTAGTACAATTTCTCGACCTGCTTTGGAATCTGCTAATCCGAGCGACTCCAAGGCCTCACCCATGCTTTGGGGAGTGACTAACGCCGTTTCACCGAGGGAGACCGGCTTCAATACGGGTAATCCACCTTCTCCGGGTGATCCAACCTGTAAATTCAAGGTTTCTCCAGGCAGTAATGGTGTTTCTAATTCTGCACGAACAGGTGTACCTTGAATTTGCACAACCGCTTCTTTGCCTGAATCCGATACAGAGAGAACAACACCACGAACAACTTGCCCTTCTTTTAACTCTAAAGACTTCGCTGCACCCGGTTTTTGTTCTCCAAGCAATCCGCGGATCAATGTTCCGATATTCATACCGTTTCTCCTCCCTCCATTTTCTCTCTTCTTACTATATCGGTATTCATCCTACTTTTTTAAGCATTGCTTCTAGAATAACGTTTGCTGCTCCGCGAGAATCCGCCCAATAAAACTACGTCGATGCATGGGCGTTGGACCTAGAGCCGTAATTTGTTCCCGGTGAAGCTTGGTCGCATAACCTTTATGTATCGCAATCCCATAATCAGGGTATGATTCCTCCCACAGACCTTCACACAGCCTGTCTCTGGTCACTTTAGCAATAATCGAAGCTGCTGCAATGGACTGGCTATTAGCATCTCCTTTAATAATTGCCTGTTGTGGCAAAGGGAGGTTTATCTTTTCAGCATCGATCAGCATATAGTCAGGAGTGTGCTCCAGACTCTCTACTGCCTTTTTCATGGCCAGGCGTGAAGCTTGCTTAATATTAATCTCATCAATGACAGTAGAGTCTACATACCCCACCCCCACGGCAAGCGCTTGCTCCATTATAATCTCGTATAAAGCATCTCTCTTTTTAGCTGTAAGTTTTTTGGAATCATTTACTCCATCAATAATAAGCCCCTCTGGCAAAATCACCGCTGCTGCGACGACGTCCCCAAACAAGCAACCTCTTCCTACTTCATCTACGCCTGCTATTCGGCGATAAGACTGTTCCCAGCCTTCTTTTTCATAGGCCAACATATCTATCGAACTCACTAATTTGTCACCGCCAATTATGAATTATTCTATGATCTACATAAATCAGCTTATCATAGTAAAGCTTACATGGTCATCTTAAAATAGACGTTCCAATTTAATCCATTCCTATAAAAATCCCCCCACAAAGTGAGGCTTAGCTTGAGGCGTACTCAGCTACTTTGTCGAGGACCCAAAACATAAAAAAAGAGCCTCCGAAATTTCGGATGGCTCTTCCATACCTAGTCCATTAAACGCAGAATTCACACCATTTAAGGCGTTTCCAGCGTAAAGCGTCCAAGCTTACCTGCCCGTAGCTCATGCAACAAGGCCCGCGAAGCTTTTTCCAGATCCACACGTCCACCGCTGATTAGACAACCGCGTTTACGACCCACGGCTTCCATAACAGCTACGATCTCATCTGGATTCTCCAGATCCTCAGGAAGCTTCTCAATGCCAAAGCGTTCTTGAAATCTAGAGCCGTAGTCCTTCACCAAATATTTCACTGCATAAAAGGCGATGTCCTCAATATTCAGGATTTCTTCCTTTATTGCACCTGTTACCGCTAGGCGATAACCTACTTCTTGGTCCTCAAATCTCGGCCATAAAATACCTGGGGTATCCAGAAGCTCCAAGTTGCCGCCTGTCTTAATCCACTGTTGACCCTTGGTTACCCCTGGGCGGTCACCAGTAGCAGCAATACTCTTACCAGCCATCCGGTTAATGAGTGTAGATTTACCAACGTTAGGAATACCAACGATCAATGCACGCATCGCTCGCGGATTCATTCCTTTTGCAATCTGCCGGTCAATCTTTTCTTTCAGGAGCAGCTTGACTTGCTCTGGAATATCCTTTACACCTGTTCCAGTAGATGCATCAACAGGATAAGCAACGTGCCCTTGTGCCTTGAAGTACGCCAGCCACTTCCGTGTAATTTCTGGATCTGCCAGATCTGCTTTGTTCAAAATAATCAATCTCGGCTTGTCCCGCAAAATATCGTCAATCATCGGATTGCGGCTGGAAAGCGGCAGACGGGAATCGAGCAATTCTATTACAACATCAATCAGCTTCAGCTTATCCTCGATTTGCCGCCTAGCCTTCGTCATATGACCAGGAAACCATTGAATGGCCATTGCCGTCACCTCCTTTGACTGCTGTCAACTTAATGGTTAATCAGTGAAATATCCTTTATCGGCCAGAAGATTAAATCTGCACGGCCTACAATATCCCCCAGAGGTACATAACCGATCATTCGGCTATCCGTACTATCCGAGCGATTATCCCCCATAACGAACACATGTCCTTCAGGTACAGTACCATCTGGGAACTCTTCATTAGGGAAATCTTTATTATTATACAGAGCGTTGATACTATGCTTTGCATCAATTGCATCTTGGATATAGGTCTCATTAACAACTTCCCCGTTAACCGTAACTACATCCCCTTCTACTTTCACAGTATCTCCAGCGACACCGATTACACGTTTAATAAAATCTCTACCCTCAGATGGCACGTGGAATACTATAACCTCGCCCCGCTGCGGAGATCTAATATCGTACAAAATCTCATTTACGATAACACGTTCACCAGTATGGAAATTAGGCTGCATGGAAGGTCCATCTACAATAAAAGGCTTGAACAAAAGCCAGCGAATCAGAAAAACCAACACTAAAGCAATCGCAATGGCCTTGACCCATTCCAAGACTTCATTTTTAGGTTTACGTGGGTTCTGCGCGCTTGATTCCAAAGTTTCACTTTGTTCCTGCTGCATAGTTCACCGTCCTCTCTTAATACTACTCTTACTATACAACACAAAAAAGCTCCTGCCAAAAACCCCTCCACAGATACTCCTTCAGGAGGCCTTTTCGGAGAAGCTGATCCCCAAGCGTATATGTCGCACGCATTGTATGCCAAGCTAAAACGCCCTCAGCGTCCTTTAAGGCGGGTTAGCGTTTATAAGAGAAATATAAGA
>NZ_CDRJTB010000114.1:0-10076 GCF_976954365.1 Paenibacillus sp. Marseille-Q9583 | reverse complement strand
AAAGCCCATTATATCGGACTATTTTGACGTCCTTATCTCCCAATAAATGACTGACTTAATCTCTCTTCAAATCAGGATTCTCCTGTTACCTAACTCCTAAACCCGCTGTTACATCTATTTCAAGAACTAGATCGCCACGAAAAAAAGGATGTCTAAGCTCGATAGCTTAAGACATCCTTTCTTTCGTAATCCATGATCTAAGACTTTTCGCCAAGCTCTCCTCGAATCTTCAAGAAGACCTGATAGCTGCGCTCCGCGCATTCCGAAATCGCAATCGGATGAAAACCAGGTAGATCCGCATATAGCGTATCATGGAGCGGTTCAATCCACGAAGCCGGCAACACACTTGCTCCAAGCTTCGCTCCCATAATAGAACCCACTGTAGCACCATTACAGTCTGTATCCATTCCTCCGTAAACGGATGTAACGACCGCTTTTTCAAAATCATTCCCGCCATAGACCAGCGAAGCAGCTACAAGAGCAGCATTATTATTGGTGTGCACCGCATCATAGTGGCTGAATGTATCCCAAATCTTACTTACCAACTCCCGCTCACTTTTGGCCTTCTGCGCAATATCTATACCTCGTAGAACGTCACTTGCCAGACGACTAGTACGAGGGATCTCACTAAGACCAATCTCAAGAATACGCTCGTTATTTTTTTCAGCAAAAGCCGCCGAAATCATCGCTGCATTAAACATCTCGCCATAGATCCCGTTTTTTACATGTGAAAAAGAAGCATCACGCCAACCTAACTCCGCTGCAAGCTCAGGATGGCCTGCTGCACCATAAGCCAGTCCATCTGCGCGTATAGCCGCTCCAATCCACTCCCGGTAGGGGTTTAAGTGCATCCGCACTCTTTCCTGCCGCGCCAGCCAATCCGCAGGCTTCTCACCATGCAAATGAGACGTTTCCTGTGCAAAATTCATATACGACTGTGTCTCTGCCGTACATACCTGGGCGTATGTCAGATGTTTATGCCAGAGCTTCCCGATATCCCAAGAATCCCAGTCCAGCCCCTTCTGCTCCAGCAGCATAAGCCCCAGTACCGTGTAACGAATATCGTCATCGCTTTCCATAAACGTGATCTTCTCGCTGGTACTCGCATACGTCCAATCACTTAAACCAAGACCATATTCTGCCTCTGCCCGTGAATGCCCAGGCGTATAGCCAGTAATAGGCCATGCATCGGCACCCCGGAACCACAGCTCAATATTCTCCCAACCCGGGCGTCCATCTTTACCGTAGAGGTAGTCCCAATACTCCAATGGTTTGCCAAGTGCGCAACCGACGCTTCTACCTAGCCAAGCTCCGTAGAACTTATCTCTCCATTCTGCTTCACTCCAATCAGCCTCAAGCTTACGTGGACCTTCTGGACGAAGACGACGAATTTCCTCCAGTGAAGACGGCTCTTCATAAGGAAAGTCCTCAGCAACCGTGAGCTCCATCAACTCGTTGTATACTTGCATCAGCTTAATCTCATCTGCACCTGCAGCGGCTAGTTTATCCGCGATGCCTTCAATCTTGCAGCCTTCTTCTCCACGCTGAACCAATTCAAACTGAACCGTCTCCTGAAGTCTCTCCCATCCTGCCATAGGTTAGTTCCCTTCAGCCATAAGCAGCTCTTGATCTAGCTTTTCCAGTGAATCAAAAATCAACTTCATAAATGCTTCCCGGTCTACTCCCACCAGGACTTCTACATTCGCTGGGCGATCCGTCTTCTTTCGTTTGTCTGCAACCGTCATTCCCCGCGTCATCTTACCTTCTGTCTCTACCGTTACATATAGATGCTCGGATTCAAACAGTTCTGGGTGCAAGAGCCAAGCTACGGCGCATGGATCATGCAGTGCACTGCCGACATAGCCCATTTTCTTTCCGAAGATCGAATAGAAATCTAACAGTTCTCCGACCATAGTGGACACTGGCCCACGCTCTTTCAATGCTACGATCTCATCTTCGAAAATGGCTGCCTTATCGGTCACATCCAGACCACTCATCGTAATCGGAATACCCGACTCAAACACGATACGAGCAGCTTCAGGATCTACATAGATGTTAAACTCCGCAGTAGAGGTTACATTTCCATAAGAAATTCCTCCGCCCATCAGTGAAATCTTTTCAATTCTTTCCTTAATCTCGGGATAAGCAGTGATCAGCAGGGCGATATTTGTTAAAGGAGCCATCGGTACGAGCGTAATCTTCTCCTCCGAAGAACGGATAATATTCAGCATAAATTCTACAGCGCCTTCTTCTACAGGCCGGAATTTACTTGGTGGCAACAGTGGGCCGTCCATACCTGATTCACCATGTGCTTCCTCACCTGTAACAAGCTTGCCGAACAGCGGACCCACAGCCCCTTTGGCTACAGGAATATCAGCATTCACAAAGCTGATCACTTTAAGTGCGTTTTCTGTGATTTTATCGAGGATCTGGTTTCCACCAACCGTTGTAATCCCGCGCAGATCCAGCTTCTCCGAATTTGCTATTGCAAGCAGGATAGCGATTGCGTCATCATGCCCTGGATCGCAGTCAATAATAATAGGTGTTCGCATAGTCATTCACTCCTTAGTTGTATAAATCCTCGTTATTCCTATCGCTATTTCACTAGCGGGCTTTTAAGTTTTTTATTCTTTTTCCGTGTCTCAGATACGGCATAGATCACTAGTCCAATTACCGTTGCTACATAAGGAAGCGTCGCGATCAGTTCTGCAGGAATCTTCAGGACCTGTAGCGCATTCGACAAGGCGTCTGCCGTACCAAATAATAGAGAGGTCAGCGCCGTACCCACTGTCGTGCTTCTACCCATAGACTCTGCGGCAATCGCAATCCAGCCCCGACCAGCGATCATATCGCGAGTAAACAGTGACAGGTAACCCATCGACATGTAAGCACCGCCTAAGCCGGCAAAAAATCCACTAAGCAGCAAAGCCATATACTGTATTTTCACAACACTTACTCCCACAGATTGAGCCGCATGTGGATTTTCACCCACTGAACGAATGCGCAGACCAAGCGGTGTACGGTTTAAGAGATAGTAGACAACAAACACAGCAATAATAGATACATACGTCAAAATGTGATGTCCTGATAGAATAGGCCCCAGCACCGGAATGTCCTTCAGCAAAGGAATCTCTACACTAGGTAGCACTTTACTCGCCAGAGAAGTAGAAGATCCCTTGTCTCCACTCAGCAGATAAAGAATAAACACGGTTCCTCCCGAAGCGAACATATTAATAGCTACGCCGCCGAGAATGATATGTGTTTTAAATTTCAGTGTGAAAAAAGCTAATATTCCAGCGATCAGTGTTCCGGACATCACAGCCCCAAGTAAACCTACCCACGCACTATGCGTGTAGCTGCTTACAATGACACCGGCTAACGCCGCGACAAGCATGATGCCTTCCATACCAATGTTGATGATACCAGCCCTATTAGAGATTAACGCTCCCAATGCGGCGAATAGAATCGGTGTCGTCACTCGAAGAACAGAAAACGCAAAGTCAGTCGTAAAAATCACATCAAACAAGCTGTTCACGCTTCCTTCGCCTCCTTCAAGAGCATCCGATTTTTCCAGAACTTCAGAAATTGTTCAGCCGAAATCAGAAGAATGATAATCGCCTGTATAATAGAAATCATCTCTGAAGGTACATCCGATAGACGTGCCATCATGTCGGCTCCGATCCGGATATATGCAAGGAACAATGCAGCGCCGATTACGGATAGCGGATTATTCTTGGCTAACATCGCTACAAGAGCACCATCTAAGCCATAACCTGGTAACGATGTCCATTGGAATCGATTGTACATCCCTAGCACTTCTACGGAACCACCCATTCCCGCGATAAAACCAGCAATCAAGTGAACCAGTATAATAACCTTCGCGGTCTTCATGCCTGAATAACGTGCAAAGTTCCGGTTGATGCCTGTCATTCGCAGCTCATATCCCCATTTAGTCTTGTATAGGAATAGATGCGCTGCAATAATAAGCACGATAACGATAATAAGTCCGGTATGAATACGGGTGCCAGGCACCATTTTACTCAGCAGTGCCGTTTTCTCGAATTTGTAGGATACATTGGCAAATGCTTTTGCATCACGTAAGTGATAGTTCAGTAGATATAAACCTACTCCAAACAAAATATTATTGAACATCAAGGATGTAACCAGCTCATTGGCATTCCATTTGGCTTTGAGGATCCCGGGTATTGCCGAGAGCAACGCACCAACAATAGAACCCGCAGCAATAGCTACGATCGGATGAAGCCACCCGTCCAGCGTTAAATGAATAGCCAACACGGAAGTTACAACACCGGAGAAATAGAAAATCCCTTCAGCTCCCAAATTGAACATATTTGCCCGGAACAACAAAGAAACTGCTAGCCCAGTGAACATGAGGGGAATGGCCATCTCAATCACATTACCGATATGACCTTTACTGGATAGCGGCTCAAATAGGAATATCCCAATCGTCTTCACCGGCTGATTGCTGACCAATGAGATGATCAGAAAAGCAATAGCGAGTGCAATTACGATTACTGCCGATGTTCGAATGTATTCAAAATATTTTACTTTAAACATGATTTACGGCCCTCCTGATTTGCTCCTCGTCCTGTCGATGAATCCCTAGCATATAAAGCCCTAATTCTTCTTCACTAACCTTGGAAGGCTCCTCGAAAAAGGCAACAATCTTTCCTTCATACATCACTAGTAGACTATCGCTGATCTCCAAGATCTCATTTAAGTCTGCTGACACTAGCAAAATAGCGCAATCGTCGGAGCGTAGCTCCAACAGCTTTTGATGTATGAACTGCGCCGCGCCTATATCCACGCCCCGTGTCGGCTGTTCTGCAATAAGCAGTTGCGGTTCTGTAGAACACTCTCTAGCTACGACCACCTTCTGCATGTTACCACCTGATAACATTCCTATTGGTTGAGAGGGTCCCGAACAGCGGACTTTAAATTCTTCTACAAGTGATACTGCAAGCTTGGCAATTCGTGATCCATTTAAAAAGGGACCTTTATTCATAGCTTTTGTACGATACTGAGTGGACAGCAGATTATCCGCTATGCTCGCATCACTGGCTATCCCTTGATGCATCCGATCCTCTGGGATATAGGAAACGCCTAGCTTACGAATATCTAAAATATCCGATTCACGAATATCTTTTCCCTTCACTAGCACAGAACCTTGGCTTGAGACCCCTCTTAGGCTACCCGTAAGAGCCTCAATGAGCTGTGTCTGCCCATTCCCTTCTACACCAGCAATCCCAATAATTTGTCCCCCGCGTACTGCAAAGTTGACATCTGTTAGCAACGCTTTGCCGTGTGCATCATTTACACCTAAGCCCTGCACAGTGAGTATCGGCTCCCCAATAGACAGAATCTCCTTGTCATATTTCAACACGACGTCTCTGCCCACCATAAGGCGTGAGATTTCTTGCTCCGTGACATCCTTTGTTTGGAAGACACCTTCACTACGTCCGCTACGCATGATCGTAATTCTGTCACAGATCGCTTTAACTTCTTTCAACTTGTGTGAAATAAAAACAATCGTATGACCCTGCTCTCTTAACTGCTTAAGCTCCCGGAACAATTCCTCTGTTTCCTGTGGGGTCAACACTGCGGTCGGCTCATCCAGAACGAGGATTTTTGCACCACGCAGCAGCGCCTTCAGAATTTCAACCTTTTGCTTCATACCAACCGTGAGATCCTCCACTTTTGCTTTTGGATCCACTACCAGATTGTATTTCTTCGCAGTCTCTTCGGTCATGCGTATAGCTTCTGCATAATTGATGCCAACGCCCTTACGAGGTTCCATGCCCAGCACCATGTTCTCAGCTACCGTAAAAGAAGGGACCAACATAAAATGCTGGTGAACCATACCAATCCCTCTATCAATGGCATCCTGAGCAGATTGCAGCTTCACTTTTTCACCCTTGATAAAGATTTCACCTTCACTAGGCTCTTCCATGCCGAACATGATCTTCATTAAAGTTGATTTACCAGCGCCATTCTCGCCCGCAATCGCATGAATTTCTCCCTCACGTAAAGAAAAATGCACGTCTTTATTTGCAACGACACCATTGGGATACACCTTGGTAATTCCCCGCATTTCCAGCAGAGCTTTGTTCATAGGTCTCAACGCCTTTCGACTTGGAGGTCTGCAAAAATATACAGCTGGAATTCTTCTAAAAGAAGAATCTCCAACTGTAGGTTTATCACTTTATAGCTATACTTAAGGCTTAACTGCGTTACGAATGGCTTCTACTTCAGAGGTTTCCATTCCCATCGCGTTATCTACTGTAATTTCTTTATTGATCAGCTTTTGCTTCACTTCTTCAACTTTAGCCTGAAGATCGGCAGGGAAGATATTTTTATAGATCTCATTCTCTGCAATGCCTACACCATCATCTACAAAGCTCAACACATCACGTTTACCCATCTCAAGTGTACCGTCTTGTAATCTCTTCACGGCACCCAGAATAGCACTATCAATCTTTTTAATAGAAGAAGTAACGATCAAGTTTGCTTTTTCGCTATCTGTATCGTTAAGCAACATCGCCTGATCGGAGTCTACACCGATAGCATATTTTTTCTTCTCCTTAGCTGCGTCAAAGATCCCAAGACCTGTACCCCCAGCCACGTTAAAAATAACATCCACACCGGAGTTATATTGAATCAACGAAAGCTCCTTGCCTTTAGCCGGGTTAACGAAATCACCAGCATATGATACTGCGACCTTCACATCAGGATCAACATATTGAGCGCCCTGAATGTAGCCTACCAAGAAAGCGTTAATTCCAGGGATGTCCATACCACCTACAAAACCGATCACATTCTCAGGATTAGCATTTTCCATATCCGATTGTGTAGCTAGCGCCGCTACAGCACCTGCTAGAAAAGATACTTCATTTGTTGCATAAGACATGTTGTACATATTCTCTGGTGCTTCATCTATATCAGTATCATAGTTAATGAACTTTTTGTCAGGATATAATTCAGCCGTTGCATTAAACATCTCTGTAATTTCCGATCCGCCAGAAATAATAACATCCCAGTCCTCAGCGGCGATATCGTTAAACGTAGGCTCCCATTTCGTTTTATCGACACCCATTTCTACAACTTTTGTTTCTGCACCCAGCTCATCCTTAACCTTTTGCAAACCGCTATTCGCAGAGTCAAAGAAAGATTTATCACCAAGCGTTCCTGGAATCAGAAGTACAACTTTGAGTTTATCCCCTGAACCTGTTTCTCCACCTTCAGCTGCGTTAGATCCTGCATTCGTGGAAGATCCATTACTCGACGTATTATTTCCACAGGCTGTGACCATTACCATTACTACTAGTAACAACAAAGAAAGAACTTTCTTTTTCACTTTTCTATTCCCCCTATTTATAGTTGGTTAGTAATTTGAGAGATTCTCCTTCTTAGTCCGTTGTATATTTCACGATTTAGATGGAAACTCTCATATTGCAAGTTACACTCTCAATAATTCAATGATTTTAACGAATAGACTAGAAAATAGAGATAAAATTATCATTTTCACTAATAATCCGACTAATTCCCGAACGAGATGGCCAGTCAGGTTGCTAATCTTCGGATTTCTTGATACGATCATATCAAATATTAACGAAAATAATTATATGATTTCGGTCATAATTTTGTACGATTCGGCTAAAACATAATTATTGGAGGCTCATCATGGATCGTGTTCTATATATTGTAAATGCAGCACATGAGATTAATACCTATATTCCACCCCATCAGCATGAATGCTATGAACTAGTCTATTATTTAAACGGATTAGGAACTACCAATGTGGGCTCGCGAAGTTATCATTTTCGTTCATCATCATTCGCGCTCGTACCACCCAATCATAAACATGACGAGAACCATCGTGAGGATGCTACTGTACTATTTGTTGGCTTCCATTCAAATCACCCAAATATGGAGAATTTGCAAGGCGTATATGAAGATGATAAAGACCATACTGTTCTACAGATCTTGCTTCGAATGAAAGCAGAGTTTACGCGCAAGCAAGATGGATTCTCTGAACTATTAAACCTGCAAATGAGCGAAATCACTGTTCATCTGATACGGCTTCTTAGCGCCTCTAGTTTTCAGTCTCCAACGGAAGACAGAGTACAATATGTCCTAAACTATATGAATGAGCATTACCGCCATAAGCTATCGGTCGCAACACTCTCTGAGATGTCTGGATATAGCTATGATCGTTTCCGCCATTTATTTAAAGAGCGATTCGGTTCTTCACCTCTTCGCTATCTACTGTTGAAACGTCTGGATTATGCAAAGTCTCTCTTAGAACATACCCAAATGCATATCTCAGAAGTATCCGCTGCTGCTGGGTTTGTCAATGATGCTCAATTCTGCAATATGTTTAAACGTGAAGTCGGTCTCACCCCTCGTGCATTCCGACTAAGCAATCAATATAATACCACTCCACACAAAAAAGCCATTGATTAGAGACGCCTCTAATTCAACGGCTTAAGATTGAAATGCCAGAGATATAAAGAAAAAAGGTTTGTAAAGTTGCTTATACAAGCGACTTTACAAACCTTTTTGATATACCGGCGAGAGGACTCGAACCTCCACGGTTTCCCTCTCGATTTTGAGTCGAGCGCGTCTGCCATTCCGCCACGCCGGCACATATGAAATTAATGGAGGCGCCACCCAGATTTGAACTGGGGATAAAGCTTTTGCAGAGCTTTGCCTTACCACTTGGCTATGGCGCCATGTAAAATATGGAGCGGACGACGGGAATCGAACCCGCGACCCTCGCCTTGGCAAGGCGATGCTCTACCGCTGAGCCACGTCCGCATAAAATGGCTGGGGATATAGGATTTGAACCTATGCATGACGGAGTCAAAGTCCGTTGCCTTACCGCTTGGCTAATCCCCAATAACATTTTAAAGTAAAATGGGGCGACTGATGGGTCTCGAACCCACGAATGCCGGAACCACAATCCGGTGCGTTAACCCCTTCGCCACAGTCGCCATATTAAACTGAATTTGTTGCTGTTCTTCTTAAAGTAAATGGGGCGACCGATGGGACTTGAACCCACGAATGCCGGATCCACAAACCGGTGCGTTAACCCCTTCGCCACGACCGCCATATTAAACTTTAGAGAAAGACTCTGGATAAAGATTGGCAGGGGCAGCAGGAATTGAACCCACACCAACGGTTTTGGAGACCGTTGTTCTACCTTTAAACTATGCCCCTAAAAAAATGGTGGGGGATGATGGATTCGAACCACCGAACACGTACGTGAGCAGATTTACAGTCTGATGCGTTTGGCCACTTCGCTAATCCCCCAAAGATGGTGCCGGCGAGAGGACTTGAACCCCCAACCTACTGATTACAAGTCAGTTGCTCTACCAATTGAGCTACACCGGCATATTAAGTTGTATACTATATGGTGGCTCGAGACGGATTCGAACCGCCGACACGAGGATTTTCAGTCCTCTGCTCTACCGACTGAGCTATCGAGCCAAGAAAATGGCGGAACCGACGAGATTCGAACTCGCGATCTCCTGCGTGACAGGCAGGCATGTTAGGCCAACTACACCACGGTTCCAAAAGATATAATTACTTGATGAAAATTGGTTGCGGGGGCAGGATTTGAACCTGCGGCCTTCGGGTTATGAGCCCGACGAGCTACCGGGCTGCTCCACCCCGCGTCGTTCTTAAATGAATATGGTGGAGGCTGAGGGGATCGAACCCCCGACCCTCTGCTTGTAAGGCAGATGCTCTCCCAGCTGAGCTAAGCCTCCATGTTATGACCCGTATGGGATTCGAACCCATGTTACCTCCGTGAAAGGGAGGTGTCTTAACCCCTTGACCAACGGGCCATACTAAGTAAAATTTGTGGCGGAGAGAGAGGGATTCGAACCCTCGAGACGCTTGTGGCGCCTACACGATTTCCAATCGTGCTCCTTCGGCCAAACTCGGACACCTCTCCATATGGCTCCCCGAACAGGACTCGAACCTGTGACAACTCGATTAACAGTCGAGTGCTCTACCAACTGAGCTATCAGGGAATATTCATACCAGGCTTG
>NZ_CDRJTB010000113.1:0-10281 GCF_976954365.1 Paenibacillus sp. Marseille-Q9583 | reverse complement strand
AATGTTGGCATCAATTTAATGTAAGGTTCTCCACTTATACTGACTTCTAAGCAAATGAAACTATTTTCAAAGGAGAACTATTAATGAATCCCTCGATTTCACAAAAAGAAAAAATCATTTCACTCGACATCATTCGCGGACTTGCTCTTTTTGGCATTTTGCTTATAAATGTTGGCGGCTTTAAACTTATTATGGAAGGAGATCCCTTGCCAGACTATAGTGGCATTAATGGCATCATCCATACTTTGATAATTATCTTTGTACAAAAAAAGTTTTTTTCTATTTTTTCATTCCTATTTGGAGTAGGCCTGTACATTTTCGCCTCCAGAGCTGAAAGCCGGGGAGATCAACCAAGAAAACGTATGGCTAGACGTTTACTAATCCTCTTGCTACTGGGGATCATTCATGTATTTATCTTTTGGGGAACCATTCTGCCCGTATACGCTATTATCGGATTGTTTCTGATCCCTTTTTATCACACAACGGTTTCTACACTTAAAAAGTGGCTTATGGGTATGACATCTATTTATATCATTTCCTTGGTGGTAAAAATATTTTCACCCTCTCAAGGGGCAATCTCATCTATCCTTGATATTTTTTCTAATGACGCTTTGCAAATCTTTATTATGTTTTTAGCTGGTTTTTCAACTGCAAAGTCAGGTTGGCTGACACAGATACAAGAATTATCAAAACCAATTAGATGGATTCAAATGGCATCATTTCTTATGTTTGTTGGTTTCTCATTATGGATTTGGAACGCTTCTCAAAGCGGGAGCAGCAATGTAGATTCAGTTACGGGCTTAGGATCACTTCCAACCACTTTGTTTTACTTAACAACATTATTTCTACTATTAGAAAACAAACAAATGGTGAAATTCCTGACACCGATATCACGGGTGGGTCAAATGGCATTTACAAATTATGTAGCTCAAAGCATTATAGGTACGGCAATCATTTCAATGATAGGTCTCGAAGTCGTTTCACCAAAAGATATTCTCTACATCGCAGTTCTGATTTATATTATTCAAATCATTTTTAGTACCATCTGGTTCAAGTTCTTTTCCATGGGACCCTTAGAAAAGCTTTGGCGCTTGATGACCTATGGAACAAAACAAACTACAAAATGATAAAAACTCTCGCTAACTTGGGCAGCGATGGTAGTTGATGATCTCATTTTTCCAATTACGCATCGTTTTCATCCACTTTTAACAGCTTCGTGGTCAATCTTATCGCTCTGTTCACACCAACGGTTGAACCGCATGTTCGATGAATTTGTCTCATCGTGATATCTTTATCCTCAGTTGCAGCGTGCATCTTTACCTGAAATTCGTCAAGAATCGAAAGATTCATAAAGAAACGCCATCCTTTCCAAAAATTCTATAGAAAGGATAACGTTTTTTTGCTTTATGGGTAGTGTAAAACCTTAGCTTGATAGCGAAGGGGTATCGTCAGGGAAATGCGGTTATCCTGCCGTTACCCCGTATACAAGTTAAGTTACAAACAACTAATTTGAAATTAATGCATTATTGACAGTTGCGCTGTCCACGATTTGAATAAATTTATTAACCTTATCATTCTCATCAAATTCATATAGATGGCAAAAGTCTGCTAGAAATGATTTTCCTGTTGCTTTATACGTCCCACTATATTGTCCGTAGACGATAACAGTGTGATTATTAAACGCATAGATTTCATCTTTTGCAGAATAGCCATCCCATTCGGTTCCAAGGCGTTCATGTACATTTTTCACTACTTCATCTGGACCTACATAAGTACCCGCATAAGGAAATCCAGCAGCTTCTGTCCAAGATACATTATCACTTAAATACATTTTGAAGGCATCCAATTTTCCTTCACCGGTTAATACATACGTTTCATGTAATAATTTTTGGTATTTATTCATAACATTACCCCCAAGGAATTTCTTTCGTTACAACTTTTGCACTTAATTCTAATACTCCTTTATTTGCATAGCCTGGATATGCTGCTTCAAGCTTTGCCACAAAATCCGTAGAAGTTATACTTTCTTCAGAAGCTTTAATTGCAGTTTTTAGATAATTGATAGTTGCAATAAGGGCTTGATTATCTAAGGATTTTTCTATTGAACCATGGCTTGGTACGATTATGTTAGCATTTAACCCTTGTAACACTTTCAAGTTCTCAATCCAAGCTTCCATTGCTTCTTTTGAGCTAGTATCTGCTAAGAAAACATGTATTTCGTTGAATATTTCAATGCCACCAATCAATAATTTCAATTCTCTGTTAAATAAGCTAGTTCTGTAATTATCTAAACCTACAAGTTCAAATGTTAAACCTTGAAACTCAATAGTTTTTTCTGCAAATACTTGAGGCAATACAACATTACTTGGCGCGTTTTCTCCGAGTGTATCTTTCCAAACTTTTAATTTACCTAAGACAGAATGAACAATATGTTCAACAGTAGATTCTGTGGCATACGCAATGGACTCTGGATACGCTGCTTTAATACTTTCTAACCCAAAATAGTAGTCCGGATCTCCATGAATAATAAAAATTTTATCTAAAGATAAGTTATTTTCATTTAGGTAATCAACAATTTCTTTCGAATCGGATTGAGTAAATTTCGCATTTATTAAGAATGCATGTCCTGCTTTTTCAACTAAGGTTGCAGTCACCATAAAACTTTTTTCTTCAGAACTAAATATCGTCAATTTCACATCATTTTGATTTATTTCGATTGTTTTAAACATAGAATTTTATCTCCTTTTTGGTGAAGCTATTTAATAAGCAATGTAGTTTTATTAATTGGAAATGAGTTATAAAACTTCCATAAAATTATTACATTTTGATAAATGTTTTATACCTTAAATTTAAATCCTTAATAACAATCTTTAAAACGTGCTTCAATTTTATCCGACGTCATTACTCCGCCACCAATAGTAATTAATTGGTTATCCTTGTGTAGAAGTAAAGAGGGGTAGCTATTTATACCAAGTTGTTGAACCGTGTTGAAATCATTTTGAACATCTATTATAGTTTCTTGAGATTTTAGTCGCTCTAGTACTTGTTCAGGATCCAAATGATGATCAATAGCTATCTTACGATATGTTTCAGGGTCACTCAGACTTTTTCCATTATAATAAAACGCTTTTTGCATGGCAAAAGTAAATTCTAATAAACGGTTCGGTGCTAATGAACGTAAAGCTGAAAAGCCAATTGCAGCATCCTTTGAATTCATTGTAAAAGTACCTTCTGACAACAACGCCTGATATGAAGGACCAAATTCCGCACCAGTAAGTTGATTAATTCTTTTATTACCTTCTGATATATATGAGAATTTTTTTATTGGCAGATTATCTAAAAATAATCCTCCGGATAAAACAGTTAACGGAATTTCAGGGTGATTTTTGTAAAAACCTTTAATACTTTCTGAAAATCCATAGCACCATCCACAATATGCATCCCATATATATATAAGAGTGTCTTGATTTGTCTCCATTAAAAACGCCTACCTTTATTTTTTATTATTAAGCAGTCTCGCTGTTACTTAGAAATTCTCTGCTAACTTTTTAGTTCGTAGAATTGCATCTTCTTTAATCTATTGTGCTTTTTCAGCGCCTTATTATGCCCTTCAACATCTATTGCTTCAAAAGAAGGGACGCCAAAAAAATTCATCATTACCTAAAAATGGAGTTACCCCCTCTCTAGTTCTTCAGCTGGACCTTCAGAGTAGAAAGCACCAGGTGCTTGAATATGAAGTGCTTTTTTATCTGTAACAGGTACTGTTACTACTACCTGTAACTATTGTAGTTACAGGTAGTGTGAAAGTCAATTCTTATTAACGAAAAAATTAACTTCCTATTATTGGGCTCAATCTAAAAACCTTCAGATGTACTTCCTTGGTATAAGTGTTCAAAAGCCTCCCGCGGGGAGATTTTCACGATCACTCACTTTCCTGATTCCAATTCAAGTCGAAATTTCTTTTCCCAACCCAAAAAACCCCTCATAAAAAAGGGGTTTTGGGTTTAAGCGCTTTAACTTTTCGACGAAGAATCATACCATGAACTTTAATAATCAGAGAATCAAGTCTACGGCATCCTGCGAAACCCACACTTTATCCTTAATCATTACCGTTAGCACATTGAGTTTCGTTGTTTTGCCATCCAGAATGGCGATGTTTTTATCAATAGGCAGCTTGAGAACTTGACCTGCTTTTTTCACTACAACCACCGGATTCGTCTTATCGGTCTTGTCTAGGGTGATCGTAGCTCCTTTGACCTTGAATTTATCAGTGGATACGTACAGCGTATCCTGAAGTTCAGCCAGATTTAGTCCGGTTACTTCTTGAATATACTTATTCACATCCGTATTCTGGATTACACCGCTGTTCACGAAATCGGTCGGTTTATAATTAGCCGGATGGTAGGCGAACAATCCAACTTCCTCCGATGTGTGATCGTCCGTAGAAAAGGTTACGCCAATTTTATCCCCTAAAATTTTACCGATGACCGGCGAAAGGTTATCTTTCATTCCTAATCTGACTTGATCCGCTTCTTCTTTGGTTAGATCACTAAGTCCATAATTATCCGCAAGGATATTTTTAAAATTGTTCTCATTAATACTGCCTTCAATGTAATAACTGGTATGCTTCGCTTTCTTCATTACGGAAACTAGGTCTTTGGTGGAATCATAGTTCGTCATATTGAGCCCGCCAGTAGCATGATCCGAAACGGACAAGACTGCTGTATTTCCGTCTTTTTCTGCAAATTCTACAGCGGCTTTGAAAGCTTTATCAAACGCTAATGTCTCACTCATAATCCCCACCGGATCGTTATCATGACCATACCAGTCAATCTGACTTGCTTCGACCATCAGAATAAAACCTTTCTCGTTCTGTGACAACTTCTCTACAGCAACTTTTGTCATTTCAGCAAGGCTTGGTTGCTTTTGCGGGTTCAGGTCAAAATCAGCATCCAGTGCTTCAGAGTTGAACAGACCCCAGATTTTATTCGTTTTTGAATTCATTAAACCTGCTTTATCCGTTACATATTCATACCCGTTTGATTTCAGGATTTTGGTTAAATCTTCTCCGTCCTTACGGTTAATGTCTTCTTTGCCGGGTACCAAATACCCGGACCCACCCCCAAGAAGAACATCTACACCACTGTAGACCATCTGTTCTGCAATTGACTGCGCATTGTCACGCGTGTATGCATGACTTAAAAATGTAGCCGGTGTCGCATCCGTTAATTCACAAGTAAATACCGTTCCTGTACTTTTCCCTGCCATTCTCGCTGCATCCATAATCGTAAGCAGAGGTTTGTTCACATCCTCTGGCATAACTGCGTCCACGAACGGCATCGTGATTCGGTCGGGCAGTATGGATACCGTCTCACTCTTAACCTTATAGCCTGTGGCATAAGCCGTAGCTCCCGCAGCGGAATCTGTGGTAAGTGAATCCGTAGAATAAGTTCTGACCAGCCCGCTGAAATACTTATCCATTGCAAGCGCCTGTCCTCCCTGATACCATCTGGCCAAGTTCACATCGGATAAGCTCATCCCATCCGTAATAAACAGAATTACGTTCTTGACCGATTTGTTTGTAGGAGCATCAGAGTTATTGGCGCCACTGGCGTAGGTCGTTCCGTTGCCTGCTGCAAGCAGACTGCAAACCATAACTGTACTGCAAATTCTCCCCATAACCTTTTTGCGCATTTGAATCCTCCTCTAGCAGATTTTGTTAAGTACGTTTCTAGTTTAAAGGAGGATTGTTTGCGGGAGCAGCACCTATTCTCTTTTTATATATTAAATTCTATGCATATTTTGACTTGACCTGTGCTACTGATAATGGCAAAAAAAGGGCGCCCTAGGGGCACCCCTTACATTATTATTGTCTTATTACGAGGATATCACGAGGGGCTCTGCCAGTGCTTTGAATTCGGGAAATTTCGGAGCTTGTAAGATCACGGCCTACCAAAATAAACGAAGATGTAACATTATTAAAGTTAAAATTATTCAAGTTCGCTACGTTTTGGCTGCCGCGAAACACACGGAACGATCCCTGAAAGTTAATTCGCGAGAATAGTACAAGCGTTACTTGAGAGCTCTGCACAACATTTCTGAGACGGAAACTCGAGAGAACGTTGTTGAAGCGAAACGCTCCAAGATCACGAACCGCAACTCCTCCACGTCTGAACTGAATCCGACGATCGGTAAAATTAGTACCAGACCAAAGCGTAAGACGTATATCACTGTTAGCCAACTAAATCAACTCCTTTTCTGAGATTGATATAGTTTATTACTAACTTCAAAGAATGGTACAAGACAAATACAGCTGTACAATTGTTTGTTTTTCAGATTTCCCTGCGGTGATATTATCGTAAATAACCGTTTCAAGTCACGGATATGTTAGCAGACGACCTAATGTAAATAGATTTCGAATTAGTTGCGAGTCTTCTTTTTTTCATCATTTGATTCTCCCTTATATGGTTATTAGTGAATGGATAATGACAAGTTACCTTCTTTCACCTTTTTGTGTTCGGCCATCAAATCAGCTTTAGGATAAACTAATGAAGACAAAAAAAAGAGGAATAAGCCTCTTCAGACTATTCCTCTTCTAGCTACTTGTTCAGATTATCAGATAAATATTTTACTATGCCTTCTTCGGAGTCTTGAGAATACTCCCACACCATGACACCAGCCAGTTTTTTATCTTTGATATATTTAACTTTTGCCTGCAAGGCTTCTTTATCTTCATACGTAATAAAAGTATCACCATCATATAAATAGGCCGTCTTCGCTGTATCGTCAAAGTATCGTTTAAATCCATCTTGGTCCATATATGTTTCTTTTATCGTCTTGTAGCTTAAATCTACTTTGTCGATATTAATAGGTTTACCCAATGAAAATGAAGCGTCCTTATTCGCATTACTTTTAACATTCTCCCATCCGTAGGAATAAGCTGGAATACCTAAGAGAAGCTTGTTCGGATCAACATCACGATCTAAATACATACGAATAATACGATCCACGCTGGTTTTACTCTTTTTATTCTTATCTATAAATAAATTCGAATTATACCCTGTCGTATCTGACCAAGCTCCCGTTAAGTCATAGCTCATGACATTAATGAAATCCACATACTTTTCTACTTCTTTGACCTCAACGTTTTTGAAGAACCACTCTTCATTCCCTGCTGCAAAGGTTAAATAGTAATTTTTATTTTTACGCGGGAGTCTATCCAATTTTTCATCAAGTTCCTTCATTAGACTAGTAAAGTTCTTGGTATCCTCAGGTCGGGCTTTAGTCGTATTCCATGAATCAAAAGCTGGATATTCCCAGTCTATATCGATCCCATCTAAATCTAAATCCTTAACCATTGCGATCATACTCTCAGTAAAGTTGTACCGGTTTCCATCCAATGAAGCATCGGAGAATCCGTCCGCTTTATAGCCGCCAACTCCAAGTATGAAACTCGTTTTTTTATTATTTGCTTGCAGTTTCTTTATATTTTCTTTAATGATCTCATTTTTAGCAGGGTCCAGATCAAAATACACATTCGTTTTATCAATTTTGGCAAAGGCAAGAATAGCGATATCAATGTTTTTGTCATGGAGATTAAGATCTTTAAAGTCTTTCCATAACGGTATGTACACGGAGGTTATTTTTTTGTCTGAATCATTGAGATTGTAATAGTAAATTCCCATGCCTATAGCTAATATAGCTATGAAGATTTTTGTATATACACTTATTTTCATCATGTTAACTTCTTCCCCCAAATAAGACATGTGTAATGTATCTATTTAGATTTAAGACTTTAACCGTGAAATAGCTGATTAAGAATATAATAATGACATTAAAAGTAAGGTTGCCTATAGATTGGAGTAGAGTAGCTTGTATTTCTGCTCTTCTGGATACCAATATTTCAATCAACAAGTGAATTAAGTAGATACTAAAGCTAGCTTTGGAAATGGAGCTAATTATTTTTTTGACTTTGTAATTTAACTTCTCGCTAATGGCGGTTTCTTTTTCTTTAAAATAGATAAACGTTCCAATAGCCATAAAAAATGTCGTGAGTGAATAGTTTCCATAGAACATTTCATCTAGCACACCACTGTACAAGGAAGAAAAATAGGTCGCTAATGGCGTTACAAAAAAGGATATAATGCCTAAATTAAAGAAAAGATTTTTGGCTTTCATCGATATCGTATAGTTAAAGAGATAATATCCCAGGATAAAATATCCTAAATAACCCATGAACAAAGGGATATTGGTAATAGGAATATTGATATATTCGGAGGTCAATCTGAATACAAGATCAGAGATGAATTTATAAACCACACTTATCAAGAACCATATCAGCAGATAATATTTTAAATCCTTTTCACTGCACACTTTTACAAGTTTACTAATTAAAGGAACTGTTATATAGATCGCAATAATCGCGTATAGAAACCATAAATGTATATAATTCTTATCAAAGATCAAACCATACGAAAAATGAATGAAAAAATCATAAACGCCCATGCTGCTTTTTTGAATGAAATATTGGGTGTAAACGGCATAAATGAGTGACCAGCTAACTAAGGAAATGATTAAAGGAAGTACTTTTTTAATATAAAACTGCCGATATGATTTCACTTCCACTCTAAGGATCATCGCACCGCTTATCATAAAGAACACGGGCACAGCAAATCTGGATATCGAATTGAAAAAGTTGCTAATCCACCAAGATGTTGTATTGAAATCATTTGTCCTTGTAAGCAAGTCTGCAGTGTAGTGCAGAATGATGACGGCAACGATGGCCATTATTCGTAATACATCTATAAAAATAATTCGTTTATCGTTCAATATATGATTCATAAGTACCTCCGGATGGGTAGTTTGTTAATAGCTACAGTTAGGAGACTAGCTGATACTTGAAACCCCTTTTCTCTCAACGAATCCCCAGCCCTCGTCATTATCAAAATATTTAAACGTGCCTACGATATTCATATAAAGCAGCAGATTTCGATAGGTTAGTAATTCAACTTGGCTAAACACAAACATCCGAATATAATCTTTAACTGAATAATTGCTGCCATATTTTTTGCATAAATAGAGTGAAATCCCGATTTGCAGCGCATTAATGACGATAACAGACAACAAGAGAATAATGGCCTGAAATAAATTGGTACCCAGAAAGAGCGATTGTATAAGATAAAAAACGCTTGTAAATGCTGTTAATGTACCTAGGATAAAACCATCTATAGCAAAAAAGAGACTGACGCCAACGCTAAACTTTCGTGATAATTTGGACCAATAGATTAATATACAATCTACAAATGCTTTTTGCCAGCGTATTCTTTGTTTATAAAAGTTACTTAAGTTTTCTGGGCATTCCGTGTAGCATACAGCTTCTGGCGCGTAGACGAGCTTCTTATTCAAGTTATTCGCTTTAATAAACTCGTGAATTTTTAAAGTAATATCAATATCCTCGCCTACAGTACTTCTAAACCCGTTAACGTCCACCAATATACTCTTATAAAAGGCACCAAATGCGCCTGAAATAACGACGATTGAATTGAAAACGGATTGTGTTAGTTTTCTAACATAAAATCCATGGATGTAACTGATAACTTGGCTTTTTATAATCCCTTTACCAGTAAACTTATCTTGGATAACTCCATTTCTTTTCTCAGCACCCTGTACGATCTTCACAGTCCCACCTAAAGCGATGATCTTATCATCTTGAAAATATTGATTTACATATTTAAGCGAGTTTATTTCCAGCATGCTATCCGCATCCAGCGTAATAACAATATCAGAATTCGCACAATCGATGCCGGCGTTGAGAGAATCTGCCTTTCCGCCGTTGAATTTATCTATTACAAATATTTTTTCATATTTCTCCGAATGATAAATCCCTTTAATAGCGCCGTATGTAAGCTTGCCCTCTGCTTCTCTCTCACTGATTGATAAGTCCAAAAGCTCATTTAATTTTTGAAACGTCTGATCCTTCGAACCATCATTAATAATAATGACTTCATAGTTACTGTAATTTAGGCCCTCCATTGCATCTATGCAATTCTTAATGGTGAGCTCCTCGTTATAAGCAGGAACTAAAACGGAGATCGATTTTTCATCACAATCATTATTCAACTTTTTGACTTTACTGAAAAACAAAGGGATGACTGTGTAAAGAATTTGAAACCCAATAAAAATGAAGGTTGACAAATAAAAAAAGTATTGCATCTCCTCACTCCTCTTTATCTATTTAAAGCTTATGATTCTATGAATTGAACTGTTCTCCAGACAGTTAAT
>NZ_CDRJTB010000112.1:0-10671 GCF_976954365.1 Paenibacillus sp. Marseille-Q9583 | reverse complement strand
AATGATGCTCCAAAAACCAATGTATGCATAAATCATCCAACGCCTCTGCCCTGCCACCAATAATTAAAGAAATTAATTCGGATTTACCTACTACATCTGGCAACAGATTTTTCATAAAAAAAGTACGCGCTGAAAAATCATTTGGACGCCTAAATGAGAATGGCGTGCGTACGATGTTCAGAATTCGTTCTACCCGAAAGTTGCGGATCTCATTACGCAGGTGGCAAAATGCAATTGTGTACCACTTATTGTTCCAATTAACCATACCATAGGGGTCTATCACCCTATTTTGGGACTGCTCTTCATGACTATTACGATAAGAAATTTCTACAGACCATTCATTTGCTACAGCGTGCTCCAATTCCTGCAATACCAGCTGAACTGCGGGGTATCCCCTGCGGTTTATTACTTCAAATCCGGCTAAATGATGGCTTAGTATACTTTCCTGCTCCTGATTCGAATACATTTTCAACTTGGATGTTGCATTCTCTAATGCCTCACTCAAAGGATATCCGGCTTCTTTTGCAAATAGGGCAGCATGAAGCAGTGTCTTTTTTTCATCCATACTAAATAGTAGAGGAGATTTGATAAAATTGTGCAGCAAGCTATACCCGCCATTGTGCCCTGTGTCGGATATGATAGGGACGCCACTGGTACATAGTGCATCAATATACCGATAAACTGTTCTTATATTTATCTCTAACTTTTCCGATATTTGCTTTGCAGTCAATTTCTCTCCCGAATTCAACATCCATAGAATTGTTAGCATATTATCATTTTTTGGCATAACATAACCCTCACCTTTGATTACCACTATACTTAACTTCTAACAAGCACTTTAAGTGATTTGTTTGCTAAACCACTGTATTCCGTTATTCTAACGGCGATTTTTTCAAATCCTCTTTTCATTTCAATAGATGCCTCAGCTTATCTGGGTTCCTAACAAAGTATAAGTTGCGAATCAAATTTCTCTCGACATGCATTAGCGCAACAGTTACGATGCCATCTCCTGAACGGACAACGAGTCCTGTTTGGTCATTTATATCCCTCATTTCTACATGCATGCCTCCTTCGTAATGAGGAGCCTTACGAGTTAAGCCGAGAAGGAAACGGGCGACGAGATCGCGCGATTCAATAGGATGGACGGCGGCGAAGGCTTTACCCCCTCCATCTGAGACCAACACGACATCTTTGGCGAGCATGGATACAACCCTATCCACGTTACCCTGTTCGAGAGCCGCTAGGAGTCGACGGACCCACTCTTCGCTTGCAGCTTCGGGATTGACTGGTTCATCGGGAGTAATCCCCATCTTTCCTCTCGCACGGCTGATCAGCTTACGGCAATTTGCTTCGCTTTTGCCAACGAGCTCAGCAATATTAGCATATTCAAAACCGAGCGCCTCACGAAGCACGAACACTGCCCGTTCCGTAAGGGACAGCCTTTCAAGCAATACGAGCATAGCATAAGACAGCAGCTCGCCTTGAACAACCGATTCAAACGATTCATCAGTCGGAGTAAGAAGGGGCTCAGGAAGCCATTGCCCGAAATACTGTTCCCGCCGCTTACGCGCCGAATTGAATAAATCCCGACAGCGATTAGTTACCATTTTGCACAAATATGCTTTAGGTTCAACCAATCGATCCAGCTTTACATCATACAACTTCAGGAATACGTCCTGCACAGCGTCCTCCGCATCGGAGACCGATCCAGTCAGTTGGTAGGCAAGCGTAAATAGCAGCCCTTTATAATGCTCATATAACTCTTGCATCTTAAAATTCCACCCTTTTCCACTAACCCTCTGTTTACATTATTTTAACAGACTTGCCGAATCCCATGTGAATTTCCTTATTCGCCAACCCAGCTTTCCTGTAAAAATAATATCTAACCCCCATTGATGTGTCCATACCATTCCCTGCTCCGGACCTAAGGAAAAGCAAAAAAAGTCAATAAATTCCTTATGCATGGGTGCCGGACGCCCTGCAATATCCGCCGATAAAATCTTTCCAAGCCTTGCTGCTTGGGCGGTCGCTTCCTTACACGTCTTCCCGTCCACCTGTCCGCTAGCAGGGTCTACGATTCGCGCGCAGTCGCCGATACTGTATACACCCTGGGCCCCTTGAACCCGATAACTTGCATCTACGATCACGTATCCTTCCGGAGTGATCGGTAACCCGATGCTTTGCAGCATTGGGTTGGGTAACAGCCCCAGCGTCCAGACACATAGGCCAGCGGACATCGTCTCGCCGTTAGATAAGGCTAGCACTCCCTCTTTCTCCTGTAATACCCTACTTCCATGTAAGGTAGTTACTCCGCAAGCGTCAAGTGAACGTTCCAGTTTAAGCCCTACTTTTGCCGGGCCTTCTGGGAAAAGTCTCTTATTCGCGTTAAATAAATTTATCCTTACAGCATTCGGGTCAAGTCCCAATGATACCGCATCATCACGAAAAAAATAAGCTAGTTCGGCAGATGTCTCGATGCCGCTTATGCCCGCTCCAACAACGGCAATGGTCATTAATCTCTGACGTTCTTTCGAGCTTTTTTCCTTTACAGCTTTCTTTATATTCGCGCGCCATGCCTCTCGGATCTTCCACGCAGCGTCTAAACTCGCTAATGCCATACCTCCTTGATCAGGGTCGGGTTGCCGCACGACGCTGCCCACCGCCAAAACGAGGAAGTCATATTTCATCGAATTCTTATTTCCTACAGCATCCTGACAAAGTAGCCTTCTTTCCCCTGATTCGATTTTCGTTACAGTAGCCTGAACGAATTCAACCCCCTCGGGAAATAACCTAGTCAGAGGGATAGTAATCTCTTCATCTCCGACCGCCGGCTTAAAAAGCAATACTTTGCGAAAGTGATAAGGGTTCTTATCGATTAAAATAAGTCGGAGTGTTCGTTTACTTGCTTGCCCCTTAAATTTTTTCCGAATCGCTTTAACTGCATTAATACCTGCATATCCTCCGCCAATAACGATGCATGTCAATTCTTTCATTGCTACCACTCCTTATTACGTTTGCATATAAAACGAGATAAGGAGTCGTTTTGTGACAACAACGATATTTCGATGACATCCCCCTAAAACCCAATCCCATCAATTCCCCATTGATTTCACAATGAACTCACGCACAAAATCCAAAGGTTTAATGGTATTATCAAGCGTGCTTGTAAAGACGATTACAGTCTGTAAACTCGGAATAACAATTATAAATTACCCGTTTCGTCCCATCGCAAAAAACATTTTGTTATTCAAAGTCATATCAACAGAAGGGATACATCCTTCTTCAATTGCAATCCCAATCAAAATGGATACTATACTTTTGGTACATGAATTAATCCGTTGAAGGTTATCTCTTAACTGCATACTCGAGGTTTTCAATCACCACAGGTACGTATGAATAACCCTAAACTTTCAAGCAAGGCACATAGCTATTCAGGATAAATCAACGGATAGCAAAAAGACTTGCACGAGGTATCGAAACCTTCAAGCAAGTCTTTTGTCTTAAATTATAAAGATACTAATTCCTTATACAAAAACATACTCCCCGTCACCGATCTGAACCGTCTTCCCTTTCAGTGCTAACGAATCTGTCTCAAAAATCACCTGCTTAAACTGGTTCTCATCCCCTTGCACGAAAGCAAACGACTTATCGTCAATCTTAAGGCTGAAGCTATCGTCCTCTGACTCTATTACAGGCAGTCCGAATATCGATCCCCAATGTTTAGCGGTAGCTGCAGGATCGGAGACATGGAATACTGCGCGCACGATTTCAACATGTCCAGCAGGATGAGGGTGGATAACTCCAGACGAAGTTAATCTTTCTAACCTCTCTGCATCAGTTCCGCTCCATTGAATGATGAATGGATAGACCAGTCCTTGAAAGTCGCCCCCGATAGTCATCATTCGCCACTCGATTAATCTGCCCTCGTTATCTAGACGCTTCCCATCGATGATTGGAGATAGTGATAAACCCGCTGCCTTAAGGGAACTCGCTACTTCTTCAATATCATCTGTCCGGATAACTACTCTGCTTAAGACTTCATGCTCCGGCAGAAGTTTTACCGCGTCTTTCACCACTAGATTATGTTCAGTTGCCTTTGCGAGCTCAAGATTCTCAATGCCCAGAAATTCGAGATAGGTTAGCCCGAAATAACTTAATGCGTTATAGGTTCCCCAATCTTTATGAGAACCTCCCTTAAAAGCAACCAAACCATGATCTCCAAAGATTTCAACCGGTTTAGCCAGATCATTGACGTAGTGTACTAAATGATCCCATTTCACCGTTGCCATGATTACTTCACTCCCAGCTCAGTAGTACGCTTCACAGCTGCCAGAACACTTCTTTGCAGGCCTGCTGCAAAATCACTATTATTTAATTCGTACAAGCCATGCATCCCAACTCCGCCAGGTGAATTATTGATATCAAGCAGTTGTCTTGGATGCAGCCCTGTCTGCTGCAGCATAGCTACCGATCCCATCATATTCTCCAGTGCAACATTCCAGGCTTGCTCACGCGGCAATCCGGCAAGCACACCTGCATCTACAAAAGACTCAATGAAATAATAAATATAGTTGGGGCCAGCCACACCAAATCCAGTGAAAATATCCATTAATGTTTCATCCAGATATTGCACTTTACCAAATCCGAGTAAGAAATGCTCCACTTGATCACGGCTAGCGTAAGCGTTTAATGCTATACCGCTATATCCGTAGCCTGTATCCGTCAAAGTATTTGGAATAACACGGATAATGGACCTCTCAGCTCCAAAATAACCAGCTAATTGGACATTCGTCACACCTGCCACAATCGATACGATGACTGCGGTAGGTGAAGCGAATTGTTGTACGATTTGTCCAAGTTTAGTCAAATCATCCTGTGGTCGCACCGCAACCACAATCAAATCTGCAGTAGATAGGCTATGCTCCTGTGAGCTCTTCGTATCTATTCCGTATTTGGTATTCAAAAACTGAAGGCGAGCTTCATTGATGTCAGATACACTAATTTGATCTACCGACAGGGTGTTGTTGGATATACATGCGCGAATGATCGCTTCCGCCATCTGTCCTCCACCAATAAAATGAATCTTTTCTTGTGTCACTTGCGTTCACTTCCTTACTTAATTGTTATCCCATGCTTCAGGCAGAATGAAACCATCATATTTCTCTATTCCACGAATATATTCTTCGAACTCTTTAGATTCATAAGCGGCTTTCAAGTCCTTGGCCCACTGTGTATTTTCATCCTTTTTATTAACCGATACGATAATTCTGTGTTCCATAGGCGTATTTTCGATTTTCAAGGCATCCGTAATCCTTCTGTCTGAATTAGCAATATAATTCCCGTTTACAACGCCGTAATCAACATCTTGCAGTGAAACTAGGATTTGAGCAGGGTCTAATATTTTAATATCAATGTTATATTTATCAGGTTCCATGCTGTTGATGTTAAAATCAGCTACGCCTGCGCCATCTTTAATCTTGATCCATCCCAATTCTTCCAGGATACGAAGTGCACGCTCTTGGTTAACTGGATCATTCGGAACAGCTACGGTTGTACCATCTTTAACATCGTCAAGTGTAGTATGATTTACGGAATAAAGACCTTGTGGTGCACCAGGCGCATAAGCAATCCCTACCATGTCAGCTTTGATTTCTTTGTTGATTGCCTCCATGTATGCTGTGCTTTGGAAGATACTTGCGTCAATGGAGCCTTCCTTCATCGCCGGATTGACCTGCATATTTTGCGAAAAGGACTTAATTTCAACGCTATAGCCTTGTTTCTCTAGGATCGGAAGGATCGATTGGCGGAATTGCTCCTCATAGGTTCCCACACCAAATCCAATCGTAAGCTTCTTCTTATCTCCAGAATTATCGGATTGACTATTCCCGCAAGCCGTCAATACCGCTAGAACCCCTATCATCAACACTACTATCAACTTTTTCATAACTTCATCTCCTATTCAAATATAGATTGTTTTAGTTGTGCTAACGCCTCATTCGTCACATTAAGTGGAATAGCGCAATTTGGAGAAAGAATAAAAGGCTGGTCTTTCATTAATGTCAGTGCTTCTTTAGCCTGCTGCTTAATTTGTGCAATATCGTTTACAGCGAACAACCCATGATCGATGCCACCTACTTTAGTAGCTTTAAGAGCCGCCTCTAAACCGGGGTTCCCCTCGGCTACAGTATCCCAGCTGATCCCATCAATTCGATAATCATTAAATTTCTCAGGCTGGGCATAAGCCCCACAAGTATGAAGAATGTTTTTGCCGTAGCTTGCAGCTTCTAAGACAATAGAGTCATAAGGTCTGGAGAACTCGTCAAACATAGCTTCATCAAATAATCCTGGGTGAGCGGTGCCTGTCACAGCGTAGAACAAACCGTCAGAACCTACTTGCTGCAGCTCTTGTACATAATCCGCTAAGGTTAACGAAATCGCATGTAACGCATGGTGCGCTGCCGCACGATGCTCCTTAAATAACGACTCCAAAGTTACCGGATGCTCAATGCCAAACACTGTTTTTGTAACATAAGCAGAACGTCCTACAATAAATAGTAATACAGTCAATGGTGAGAACACCGTTTGGATTAGTGGGGTATCGGGTAGTCCTTGACGAATTTTTCTAACCCCCTCTAAGTGTTCTGCCAAGGACGCTGTATGCACCGCTTTTTTAACTTCGATATCCCATAGATTAACCGCTGATGGAATTGCTGTTGTTTGCTGCCTTGGAAATACAGTCTGATAGTCCGTAAAATCATATTGATTGCCCCAAGCTTCCGCCAAATAAGTTGCTCTAGGATTGATCTTGACCCAGTCCCAATCATATTGTTTCGTAAAAGAAATCGTAGTTTGCGATAAATCATCTGCCGTTTGTTCTTTGTCGATAAAATGCCGCCAACCACTTACAATTGGGCGATCTGCCTTTTCTCCGGATAATATCGCTTTAAATCGATCTTGCTTGCTCCATTCACTCATCTGCCAAACTCCCTCCTGGAATATGTAATGACTAATAACGGCGAATTTTTCTTGCTAGCGTGTTGCCTAAAGATTGAATGCCTTGCACTAAAATAATGAGAATAACAACAGTAGCTACCACGACAACCGTATCAAAACGTTGATATCCATATACAATCGCCAAGTCGCCGACACCGCCGCCCCCTACCGTTCCAGCCATTGCAGTTGCACCGATCAACCCGATCGTTGCCGTTGTCAAAGACAGAATTAATGATCCAACCGCCTCTGGCAACAAAAAGTACCAAATCACTTGAAATGGCGTAGCCCCCATCGCTTCAGCAGCTTCGAGAATTCCCGGGTTCACTTCAAGCAAGGAGTTCTCTACTAAACGGCCAATATAAGGTGCGATGTAGATAATTAAAGGTACGATCGCTGCGCTTGTCCCAATCGAAGTATGAACAATCAAACGTGTGAAAGGTACAATCGCTACCAGTAAAATAATAAAAGGCAGAGAGCGTATAATGTTGATGATCGGATTTAGTATGGCGTAAAGCGCTTTGTTCTCCAAAACCCCAGCAGGACGTGTGATTACAAGCAATATCCCAAAGGGTATCCCTATCAAAGAGCCAACAAACAAGGAGACGCCAACCATCTGAATCGTTTCAATAATCGCCTGTAGAAATTGATCACCTGTTAATGTGGTCGAAAACATTAGATTCTACCTCCTCTACACCGACTCCATGACGTTTTAAGAAAGATAACGCATTGTTAATCTCAGCTGTATCTCCACTGCATTGAATAATTACTGTACCCAGTGTCGTTTCCTGAATCTCGGTCGTGTTCGCAAATAAAATATTGACCTTCATATCGAAGGATCGAATCATCTCGAACAGGATAGGCTCAGAGGCGCTTTCTCCAACAAAATTAAGTTTATAAATGACACTTCCGGGTTCTGTTTTGATGGATCTTTGGACGCTTGGCGTAATGCTGTTCTGAATAACCGTCTTCACAAAATTTTGTGTGGTCTTATGCTTGGGACTACCGAATACATCTAGAACGCTTCCTTGCTCAATAATTTGGCCCTCTTCCATCACCGCCACCTTGTTGCAAATCTCTTGAATGACAGACATTTCATGTGTAATGATCATCACAGTAATGTTGTACTCTGCATTGATTTTTTTTAATAGCTGTAAAATAGAATGTGTTGTCTGTGGATCTAAGGCAGAAGTCGCTTCATCACATAATAGGATGGATGGATTCGAGGCAAGCGCTCTGGCAATCCCGACCCGCTGCTTCTGTCCACCTGACAATTCACTAGGGTAACTCCCTGCTTTGTCACTTAATCCAACAAACTCTAGCAACTCTTGTACACGCTGGCGGATTTCATTCTTATTCTTTTTTAAGAGAACTAGAGGAATCGCTACATTATCAAATACTTTTTTAGATTCTAATAGATTAAAATGTTGAAAAATCATACCTATATTCTTCTTAGCCGTCCGTAACTCTTTATCGTTATAGGTTCCTAAATCACGCCCTGCAACGAAGACCTGTCCTTCAGTAGGTCTTTCCAAATAATTGACTAAACGAATTAATGTACTTTTCCCCGCACCACTATAGCCGATAACGCCAAAGATATCGCCTTTATCGACCTTTAAATCGATCCCTTTAAGAGCATCAATCGTGATTCCTTTCCGAGTGAACGTTTTGGAAACCTGTTTTAGTTCAATCATATACATTCCTCTCAATCATCTTTAGGATTTAGGTCTAGGAGATTAATTAAGCTTTGACTTGTAGCTTCACCAGCGCTTGTTCTGCCAATAAAGCGAAGTACTTCGCAGCGGGTAAGATCGCAGCTTCATCCACATCGAACTGAGGGTGATGTAAAGCATAGGCTGGGCCTGATCCTATATTTACAAAAGCACCCGGGATCTGTTGTAAATAGAATGAGAAATCTTCTCCTCCCATTTGCGGAGGGATATCATGTACTATATATCCAGCATCTGAAGCGACCTCTTTGGTAAAGTCAGCCCATTCGCCATGATTAATCGTTGCTGGTGGTCCTGGATACCAATGTAGCTTAGCCTCTGCTCCAGCAGCTGCAGCAACCCCTTCAATAATTCGAGTCATTTGGACTGGAATTTGGCGACGGATCTCTTCATTGTAAGTTCGCACCGTACCTTCTAATTCCACTTTTTCCGGCAGGACATTCCATGTGAAGCCCCCATTAATTCTGGTGACACTTAACACCACCGGTTCTGTAGTACTGTTTTGGCGGCTTACGATGGTTTGTAGCGAGGTAATGATCTGAGCCGCAGTGACAATGGAATCCACACCTTTTTCAGGATAAGCAGCATGAGCGCCGACACCTTTTATCGTAATTTCAAACCGATCAACACCTGCTGTTAAAGCTCCTGTTCTTGTTCCAAAAGCTCCTGTAGGGAGGTCTGGTGAATTATGTAGACCAAATATAGCATCTACACCCTTTAGTCCTCCTGATGCTAAGACGCTCTCCGCCCCATGCCCTGTTTCTTCTGCTGGTTGGAACAATACTCTAACCTTGCCAGGCAATTCACTTTCACGTGCCTTTAACAATAAGGCAGCGCCAAGAATCGTAGCCGTGTGAAAATCGTGTCCACAAGCATGCATTTTCCCAGGAATCTCAGAAGCAAAAGGTAATCCGGTCTGTTCCTCTATTGGAAGTGCATCAATATCACAGCGAATAGCTACAACAGGTCCATTACCTTGTCCGATCTCTGCGATAAGTCCGGTTTGTAAAGAAAGGTCTAGAATATGAATATTGGCATGGGTTAGCCATTCCCGTAATTTCTCTGTGGTCTTAAACTCTTCATAAGCTAATTCAGGCTCTCTATGTAGGTTTCTACGAACATCAATTAATTGATTCGCTAATGCTTGATCAACCTCATTAAGTATATTCATAGTAAAGTGCTCCCCTTTCTTTATGCTTCCAACTTTTCTTCTATGCCTTTAATCCGGTCAAGTGCAGTAGCTAGACTGCTTAAAATATGATCTCGCATTGATTTTTCAGCGCCATCTTCATTGTGGTCAGCGATCATTTGCAAGATAAGATCATGTTCTTCATCGGCCTGTGTATTCCAATCTCCATGCATGGAGACGAATCGACAATAGCGAAGGGAATGATCTCTTAATTGATTCAGAACTTTCTCGAATGTTTTTAGTTCACTGATTTCTGATAAATAATCATGAAACTCAAATCCATAGGTTACAAAATTCTGATTGTCGCCAAGTTGGAAGGAGTGTTTCATTTTTGTAATCATCGTCGTTAAATTAACAATATCGTTCTCTGTAGCATGCTTAGCTGCATTTCTTGCGATATAGCCTTCAAGCATGCTGCGAATTTGGAATATTTCTTCAACCTCTTTGAGTGTCACAGAAGCCACCCGAAGTCTTCCATTTGGCTGTCGAATGAGAAAATCCTCATTCTCCAATCTCTGTATCGCCTCTCTTAGTGGAGTACGACTAACCCCTAGTAACGCCGCCAAATTTTCTTCATGTACAGGTTGATTCGGCTCTAATTCACTATCAATAATTTTTTGTTTTAATGCATCATAGGTATTATCCTTTGACAACCTCCGTGATCGTATCGCCATATTTATGTAGCTCCTCATCGATAATCTGTCGGGCAAGAGCCTCAACAATATATTTGTATAATTGTATACAATTATTAGTTTTGAATGG
>NZ_CDRJTB010000111.1:0-10876 GCF_976954365.1 Paenibacillus sp. Marseille-Q9583 | reverse complement strand
TTAATAGTACACTAAGGTTTACAATGGATATGGTCAATTTAGAAATCCTTTAAGTTTGATTGGAATTTCTTCTAAATATAAGTGTATAAATTCACAAAAAGGACCGTACATTGTTTCAATAAAAAATACAAAGACAGATTTACCTCTTGGAAGGAGCCGGAACATGAGTAGTATTCCCAAAATCGTAATCTTAGGCGCGGGCTATGGGGGTATTTTGACCGCACAGCGCTTACAGAAGGCTTTGAACTATAATGAAGCGGATGTCACGCTCGTAAACCGTCACGAGTACCACTATTTTACTACCCATCTACATATGCCTGCCGCGGGTACAGATAGTATTGAACACACTCGGGTGTCTATTTCTAAACTAATCGATGAATTCAAGATCGATCTCGTTAAGTCATCTGTTCAGGAAATTCGTACCCAGCAGAAAAAGATTATTTTGGAGGATGGTACTCTTTCGTATGACTATCTCGTCATTGCTTTGGGCGGAGAGCCTGAAACATTCGGTATTCCAGGACTTGATAAATACGCACTGACGATCCGGAGCATCAACTCCGTTCGTTTGATTCGTGAACATATTGAGTATCAATTTGCAAAATATAAGAACGAGAACAATGCACAGGAGCATATCAATTTCGTAGTCGGTGGTGCCGGCTTTAGCGGAATTGAATTTGTGGCCGAATTAGCTGACCGCATCCCTGGGTTGTGCAAAGAATTTGACGTTGATCCAAGCATGGTAAATATATATAACATAGAAGCTGCTCCAACAGCTCTGCCTGGATTTGCTCCTGAACTTGTTGAGTATGCGATGAACCTGCTCACTAAGAAGGGGGTTACATTCAAGATGGGCGTTGCGATCAAGGAATGTCTACCAAACGGTGTAATTCTGGCATCAGGCGAAGAGATTAAGGCTTCTACAATTGTCTGGACAGGCGGAATTCGAGGAAACCGTCTGATTGAAGCTGCAGGGTTTGAAGCTATGCGTGGACGTGTGAAAGTAGATGAATATTTACGTGCACCAGGCCAAGACAATATCTTCATTATTGGAGACGGCTCCTTGATGATTAACCCAGAAGGGCGTCCTTATCCGCCAACGGCACAAATTGCTATGCAACAGGGAGAGTGCTGTGCACATAATTTGGTGGCTGCGATCCGTAATCAACAACCAAAGAAATTCGCATTCAGCAATAAAGGAACAGTAGCTTCTCTAGGCAAAGGTCAAGGGATTGCTGTAGTTGGCAGCAAAACTTACAAGGGCTGGACTGCAGCTCAATTGAAAAAAGTTGTGGATATGCGCTATTTGTTCATTATCGGTGGGATTCCGCTGGTTCTGAAAAAAGGAAGATTCTTATAAGATGCGTCACTGCAGCGTGCAGGTACGTGGATTGCTGACCCGAGAAGAATTGGACCGATATAACGGACTGATTGAGGTTGGATCTTATCTGGAGGATCAGAATCAGTACGATCTAGCGTATGTTGTTCAAAAGGAAATTGATCTGCTCATTCTCCCTGGCATTGAACGATTAAAGGAAAAAGGGCGAGCGCGTGACAGGGCTACGGCTGAATATTTGGAAAGTCTGCGTGATGATGAAGATGACAGCGAAGAGGATGAGGAAGCAGGAACTTCGTTATAGCATTTAAAAAGGGTGAGTCTCCATAAAGATCTGGAGACTCACCCTTTTTGTTACAGTTTAAGCATTTCTTCAAAAGAATCCTCAGTCAGCAGGTTGCCGACATAGAAAGGTCCGAATTCACCGTAGCGAGCACTGACTTCGTCAAAGCGCATTTCGTAAACCAGCTTCTTGAATTGCAGCGGATCTTCAGCGAACAGGGTTACGCCCCATTCCCAATCATCAAAACCTACGGAGCCGGTGATAATTTGTTTTACCTTACCAGCATAACCACGTCCGATTAATCCGTGAGAAGCCATCAGTTCCCGACGTTTATCCATATCAAGCATATACCAGTTATCGGCGAGCTCGCGTTTCTTGTTCATTGGATAGAAGCAAATATGCTTCGCTTGCGGCAAAACAGGTTTTAGACGTGCGATAACATGCGGATTCTGCATAGGATCACTACCATCGCTGCCCCCCGCAAGGTAATTGCTTAATTCAACAATACTTACGTAGGAATAGGCTTTAGTTGTATATTGAGCAAAAGCGATTTTGTTAAAGGCCGTCTCAAGCTGGTTCAGATCTTCCAAGCTTTCACGCAAGAACATCATTACGAAATCGGCCTTCTGGCCAACGATGGAATATACCGCGGAGCTGCCTTGTTTGGCTTCTTCGACAGGACTCCATTCTTGCATAAAAGCATGTAATTCTTCCAGAGCAACGGCACGTTCTTCATCATCTGCTGCCGTCCATGCGGTCCAGTTCAGTGAGCGGAAGTCATGCAATGCATACCAGCCTTCCAGTGTCATAGCGGCTTCGTTCATGATCTCACTCCTTAAAAGTTTTACGAAGCATAAGCTCCGCTTGAAATATCGTCGCGTAAAACTCACATCGTAAGCATACGCTTAGTTTTACGAAGCATAAGCTCCGCTTGAAATATCGTCGCGTAAAACTCACATCGTAAGCATACGCTTAGTTTTACGAAGCATAGGCTCCGCTTGAAATAACGTCGCGTAAAACTAGCTACGAAGCTCCTGCATCATAGACTATGTATGATTTATTAATCTATATGCATTGTATCGCAATCAAGTTGCTTAGAGCAAATGATGACATTCCGTTGTAAGAGTATTAGACCTAATTTTGAATAAAGTTCATTGCTTCGTGACATTTTTTCTAGTAAACTTACTACTAGCTCGTATAAGATGTGCGCTTCTTTATAGAAAGGGGTAGTGACGGTAAGATGGGGTTTATTCCAGTGTTTATCCTAACCGTTTTATTCTTTGTGATGATGTTTGGTATTGGATTTATTCTTAACATGTTAATGAAGACAACCTGGTTTCCCGCTTATCTATTCGTACTTATTATTCTACCCGTCGTAGTCTATTCCATTTGGGATAGAAGCGCGATGTCGCTCTGGGAGCATCTCTCCAGTTTCCACTTTGTTGATTACTTAACTGGTGTCGCTGGTCTTGCAGGTGCTATATTGAGTGGATGGACCATTCAAAAACTGCGCTTTGGCGGTTACAAGATGTTTTAAAGATTTAATTGGAAGACCTGCGGCTCTGATGTGAGAGTCGTTTTTTTGAACATATAAGCTTTTAGTTCTACGCTAAGAATCAATTTTGGAATTCAGCGAGAAACGGAACCTTCCTCTTCCAGGGGACAGTGAAGCCGTTTCTTCTTGTTTAATAGAGGTAGATAATCGTATGAAAAAGCTGATTATATAGCGAAAAGAGTCGGAATTGGTAGTTTATTTACATTTCCGGCGACGTTTTTTATGATAGAATAGAATCCTGTATGAATTCGTGAAAACAAGGGGGTATCCGTAGATGCGCATGAGTAACTTACATCATTTCACCGAACATCATCGGTACTGCGTTTCCCGCGAATTTGGTCTTAGTGTTATAGATGGACGTATGCTTAGCTCTGTGTATCAGCCTATGGTAGGAGCTTTTGCAATCAGTTTCTATCGCTTGCTGGTTGAACATGTACCAGCAGATAGCATTGGCTATTCTGGAGTGGAGCAACAGCGCAGATTATTTATGACGCTAGGCGTTGAACCAAATGAGAAAGGCCGCAAATATTTAATAGATCAGGCTTCCCGGTTAGAAGCGGTAGGTCTGCTACAGACCTGTCGAATCTATGTGCCGGAAACCGATGATTACTTATATGAATATGAGCTTATGCCGCCGCTATCGCCAGCTGACTTTTTTGCCACTCAGCATTTGACGTTGCTGTTACGCGATAAAATCGGCAAATTTGCTGTGCTGTCCTTACGGGAACAATTCTGGAATCGAGAGCCAGAAGAGTGGAGTCGCAGATCCATAGGCAAAGAGAATATCTCCGTGCCTTTTTATGATATTTTTCAGCTTAATACACATGTTATTGATTATGAGCTGGAGCAGGCACTTGCAGAAGTAGCCACTGTGCGTCAGCCTGGTATGCGTGAATCTGGAGAACAAGCGATTGGATATAGTGATATTATTTTGCGTTTTCCAAGGGAGTCCGTGAACCGGGCTCATGTAGAAAAACTGCGTTTTGACCATACTCAAATGGGTGTTATTAACTATGTAGCTCATAAGTACGAACTCAGTCCGCAGGATTTATGTCGTCTGCTGGATGAAGATGGCGTGTTCTCACCGGATGGCGAGGTTATTCTGGATGCACTGCAATATAAAGCGAGCCAGCATTTCAGGCAGGATATGAAACGACAAGAAAAGCGTGAAGTTGCTGCTGCTAAGGTTGTTTCCATCCGTTCCAGTGCCTCTGAAGAGAATGATGATTCTATAGCACCACCGGAGCAATCTGTAGAGATGGAGTATTATGTAGAAGTACCACCACAATTTTTGTCCAAATGTGACATCCACCAATATAATATGATGCTGCGGAACGAACCTTATACACGGCTGCTTCAAACTTTTTTCCCAGGTGCAGTACCCAGTCATTTGATGGATATGTTCGAGAAAATAGATTTGAACTATAAGCTAAGCGGTGAAGTAATCAATGTACTTATTCATTACTTAATGACTATGGTAGCCTCAGGTGGAGAACAGCGAATGAACCGCAATTTTGTGGAGGCTATCGCTTCCAATATGCTGGTTAAACAGGTGAACACCTACGAAAAGGCTGTAAAATATATCAGGGATCAGTCCAAAGTGAAAGGCAAGGGAGCTACAACTAACACGGCGGCGGGATCTCGATCACGTTCATATGCTAAAAATACAGGTCGATCCGCTAAACCGGAAATTCCGATTGTGCTGGACGATGGAAGTGCCGGAACGGTATCGGAAGAGGAATTCGCGGCGATGATGAAGAAAGCGGCAGAAATTAAAGCCAACAAGAAAAAAGGCGTTTCCCAAGCGCCATAATGAAAGAGAGGTGGAACTATGGAGTCTATGGGCGATGTGCTTCGTTCGATCAACAATCCAACTCTACGGCAGCGTCAACGCGATCTTGAACAGGAGTTATTCAATCATCCACTTGTGAAGGCATTACAGTCTGAACATCCAGAGTTAGATGATTCGCGACTGCGGCTTCATATGAGCCGCCTGTATCAATATGTAGAGGAAAGCCGCCACTGTGCGAACTGTCCGGGACTAGAAAAATGTCCGAATGATTTCCCTGGTCACTTTAGCAAACTTACGGTAGAGAGCGTGAATGGTTCGGCGGACTTATATGAACGCAAGACGGCATGCCGTCTTAAAGTGGCACAGGATAATCAGGATAGCATCCGCAAACGTATCCGTAGCTTTTATGTGGACGAGCGTGTGCTCAATGGCGGTTATGATGAAATAGATATTATGGGCAAGGATCCACGCCGGGTCTCTGCTGTTAATAAAATATTTGATTATATCACGAGCGTTAAAGAAGAGGGTCTGACCTCGCGCGGGATTTATTTACATGGGACTTTCGGAACAGGCAAAACATTTCTGATGTGTTACTTGCTTCATGAGCTTGCTGTTGCCGGCTATACTGGAGTTATCGTATATATGCCAGATTTTATCGAGGATTTGAAGTCGATCATGATGGACGGCCAGAAGATGAAGGAAACCGTAGATACGTTGAAAAACTGCGATTTACTTATTTTTGATGATATTGGTGCGGAGAACTTGAATCCATGGGCGCGTGATCATGTGCTTGGTGCGATTCTGAATTATCGGATGAACCGTAAGCCAACCTTCTATACCTCGAATTATCCGCTCGATGGATTGGAGAAACATCTTAGCTTTACAAGCAAGGATGGCGAGGAGATTTATAAAGGCCAACGTTTGATGGATCGTATTGCTCCTTTTGTGGATGTCATTCCACTGCATGGGGAGAATCAACGGGGGACGATTAGATAAACTCGAAATATTCATAACCGTAACATTCAAAAGAGCAGCGATTCTCCTTTTATTGGAGAATCGCTGCTCTCTGTTTTTCTTATTTACTCTCAAAAAAAAGAAGCCGCCCCCTAAGTAGCATTCACTACTTTTGAGACGGCCTCTGTTTATATTGCGATGATTCCCTTACTCCGAAATGAACTTAATGATAACCATGCCGAAAAAGACAACGGTCATAAATGCAGTCATTCCGAAAAATCCATTCATTAAATCGCCTAGATCATTGCGGGGTTCTTCGTTGATATGTTCTCGTGGGTCCCGTGCTTGCGCGTTGACATCCATAGCTTCTGCCTCCTTACAGGGACTATACCTGTATTGTTAAGATGCAAATTGAGTTGACCATTATGAAATAAGTCATTGACATTTAATGCGCTTTCTTAGAGTATACCGAAAGGCTGGGGAGATTGTAAAGAAAAGAGTAACGTAAATAAAATTAGTTTGAGGGCAATATAATTGTATGTGATATATAACATATCCCTTAAAGATATGTTATACTGGAATTGTGTCGGTAAGTGGTAATTTGGTTATCATATTACATGAAACAATTTATTAACTTATATTTTCGGAGCAGCTTCCATAAACTAAGCTTTGGTTTAGAGTGGATTAATGTTTCGTAAAACTTTAGAGGAGGAACAATATCATGGCTATCGTGAACGTGTCTGACCAAACCTTCAGTAACGAAGTGGAAGGTCAAGGTACTGTAGTAGTAGACTTCTGGGCTCCTTGGTGTGGTCCTTGTAAGATGATTGCTCCAATCTTGGACGAATTGTCCGCAGAACTGGGAGACAGCGTGAAGATTGCAAAATTGAATGTGGATGAGAATCCGGAAACGGCTTCCCGTTTTGGCGTGATGAGTATCCCAACCCTGATCTTCTTCAAAGACGGTCAACCGGTAGATAAAGTTGTGGGATTGAACTCCAAAGAATCCCTGAAAAATATCGTAGCTAAACATCAATAATTGTTAAATGCTACTGTTCGGGCCTCGGCCCTGCCGCTCAGCGCCTTCGGTTCATTCCGGAGGCGTTTTGTGTGCTGAATGCCAATTAATTATGGGTCCAATTTAGCTGGAGGGGATCATTTTGGACAATATCCGCAACAAACTGGCTCTATTACCCGACCTGCCCGGGTGCTATCTGATGAAGAATGAAGAAGGCACCATTATTTATGTGGGTAAGGCGAAGGTGCTTAAGAACCGGGTTCGCTCTTATTTTACAGGCAGTCATAATGGTAAAACTCAGCGGCTTGTCGCTAACATTGCTGATTTCGAATATATTGTTACGTCCAGTAACATGGAAGCGCTCATTCTCGAGTGCAATCTGATTAAGAAGCATATGCCGCGTTATAATGTACTTTTGAAGGACGATAAGACATTTCCTTATATCAAAATAACGAATGAAACTCACCCTCGGCTTGAAGTCACACGCCGGGTGATTAAAGATAAAGCAAAATATTTTGGCCCTTATCCTAATGGTTATGCTGCACAGCAAACGAAAAAGCTCCTCGATCGTATGTATCCGCTCCGTAAATGTGGCGTAATGCCAAAGGAAGTCTGTCTTTACTATCACATGGGCCAATGCTTGGCGCCTTGTGAGAAGGAAGTGCAGAAATCCGAGTATGAGCAGATTACGCAAGATATCGCTGCTTTTCTGAGCGGAGGTCATGATGCGGTTAAGAAGGATCTACAGCAGAAGATGCAGGAAGCTGCTGAAGAATTATATTTTGAACGTGCGAAGGAACTGCGGGATCAGATTATCCATATAGATGCATTGATGGAGAAACAAAAGATTAACACCACAGATACTAAGGATCGTGACGTATTTGGTTATGCGGTAGACAAGGGATGGATGTGTGTACAGATTCTGTACATGAGACAAGGGAAGATGATTCAGCGCCACTCCTCTGTCTTTCCGTTCTATGGGGAGGCCTACAGTGACTTTATGTCTTATGTGACGCAGTATTACAGTGATAATCCTGCTCTGCCGCAGGAGATTCTTCTGCCGGATGTGCTTGACGAGGAAGCAGTGGTTGATAAAGAAGCTAAACCGGCGATTGTCATTGCTGCTCCAGCAGAAGAAGATCTACAAAAGGGGGAAGATACCCCCGAATCGCCTGAAGAAGTTGAGGCACGTGAAATGGCCGCTGCGGAAGCGTCAGCAGCAGGTGTCGTTGATGCTGCAGGTGGCGCCTCTATTCTACAGGAGTGGCTCGGCACCAAAGTGCTAGTGCCACAGCGTGGCCTCAAGAAGCAGATGGTCGGTATGGCCTGCCAAAATGCTACAGTCGCAATTGACGAGAAGTTCCGGCTTATTGAACGAGATGAAGTACGTACCTCTGGTGCTGCAATGAGCTTAGGCGAGAGCTTGGGGCTCGAACGCTTAAGCCGGATCGAGGCGTTCGATAACTCGAATATTCAAGGGACTAATCCGGTTTCTGCGATGGTTGTCTTCATTGATGGCAAGCCCGCACGAAAAGAGTATCGTAAATATAAGGTTCGTACGGTGGTGGGTGCGGATGATTATGGAACGATGCGCGAGGTCATCCGTCGGCGGTATGAACGGGTGCTGAAAGAGAACCTGCCGATACCAGATCTTATTGTAGTCGATGGTGGTAAAGGGCAGATATCCTCAGCTATTGATATTCTGGAGAACGAGCTGGGGTTATTCATTCCGGTCTGTGGTCTCGTTAAGGATGATAAGCATAAGACGGCTCAGCTTTTGGTTGGAGATCCGCCAGAACCTGTCGCTTTGGCTCGGGATAGTCAGGAATTTTATCTGTTGCAACGGATTCAGGATGAGGTGCATAGATTCGCCATCACCTTCCACCGTGAACAACGTGGGAAGTCCATGGTTACTTCTAAACTGGACTCCATACCAGGTATAGGGGAAAAGCGGCGCAAGGCGCTGCTTAAGCATTTCGGATCGCTAAAGAAAATTAAAGAAGCCTCCATAGAGGATTTTAAATCACTTTCTATTGGCGAAAAGCTGGCTAGTCAAATTCTTGAGGCGCTCAAGGATGAAGAGCCAGCGACATAGGCATTCGAAATACTGGAATGATGTATACGTAAATATAAAAAAGGTGTCACAGCAGTTTTCTGCTGTGACACCTTTTTTATATTATAGGTTATCCACCCGTTACTTCTTTAAATTACAGATGTAGGTTCAACCGGCTTAGGTTCTGATTTTTGCGGTGGATTAAACCGATAGACGATGTAGGCGACTATGAACGGCATGATAATCGCGAAGATACCAGCCCCTACATTCACACTTTCCTTCATAAAGATCAGGGTAGCGCCCATCAGAATGCTGTCAAACACGACGTGACTGAACATGACGGCAATAAAGCCGTAACGAAGGAATATATAGCTAAAGAGCAAACCGATCACGGTCAGCTCAATAGGACGGGAACTGATGGGATAGATCGGATACAGCGTATGGCCAAACGCCCAAACCAGCGTGGTGATCAGGCAAGCAATGAATGTGCTACGGAATACCTTTTTCAACATAGGAATTCCGAAAAAACGATAAATAGCTTCCTCGGATAAACCAGCGAGCCATGCAACGATGGGCAGCAGCCAAGCATATCTCATGTTGTAAGGAGATTGAGTAGCATCAGTAGTGGACCAGTTCTGCAAGGTAAATGATAATACGATGAACATAAGGGTCTGCACTCCTAGCAGCACGAATGCCCAGACGTATCCAGCCCGGATACTGTCCAGAACATATTTTCCATAGCCAGGCTCTTTAGCACGAGGCCATGGGTTCATCCCCTCTTCTTTTTTCCATAGGCCGTCCCCTCCAACTAAAGAAAAATAGAGCAGCGAGGACATTAGGAGGCTATATAAGGCATAAATGATGAACATTATGACGGAAGTTATCTGAGCCTCGAGTCCTTCGCCTGAGGATTCAGGGAGCATATTATAGGTGCTGATCATCATGATTATAAAATAAGCTGAGCTTAGGAATATTCCACGCTTAAAGGAGGTATGTTCTCTTCTAAGTATGCTGTAGATGAGTGCCAGAATTCCTAAAGCTAAAGTAGGCAGACCGTAGCCGAATAAAGTAAACTTTTCCGCGAGAGAGGTCTGGTCCTTTACATAGGAGGTATGCCAGGCTGGAGCGGTGAATCCTGCTTTAAAGCTGGATACCTGTTCGCCAGTGAAATCGAAATAATAGTGTAGTAAGGATTCGCCGATCTGAACGGAACGATCTGTATACACGAGCCCGTAGTTTCCCGTATTCGATTCAATTTGCAGCTTGGCGGGATTTACATCCCATTCCTGAAGCCAGGGACGGGCAAGATTTTCTTTTTGTGCAAGTGATAAGGTAGTACCCTTGTCCTCTTCTTTTGCACTGGTGGATACATTGTTTGGTAATCCGGCACCTGATCCTTCTGCACCTTGTTTGAAGGCGACAACTGCGCCAGTGTACATATTGAGGTCAACGGAGATCAGTGGCTCTTGTTCCGCTGAAGGACTAAGTGTTACACGAAAGATGTCAAAAGGATATCGTTGATCCAATTTCTTTTTTGTATAGTCCTCCAAAAGCTTCTCGCGGGACATATAACCATAAAAGGAAGAGTCTGTATCGTACAGTACATTCCACTGATCGGTTGGTGCTTTGGTGTAGTTCAGCTTTTGTTCTGCGAATGATATGGCTTTGTCGCGGGCTTCCGCCTTGCTGATGACAGTAGTATCTTCCCCGGCAGGGCTATTTAGCACCGAGGGAGCAATCTGAAACATAATAAATAGAATAAGACCGATAATGCCCGAGATGATGAGCCTCTTGGAGAGGGCACGTTGCTGTAAGGGCTGGCCAACGGGATTCATGTAACGCCTCCTTGTAAACTGACAATGTATGTTCCATTATAGTATTAGTGCCA
>NZ_CDRJTB010000110.1:0-10888 GCF_976954365.1 Paenibacillus sp. Marseille-Q9583 | reverse complement strand
ATTGTAGTTAAGTTTTTTGAAAATTGAAACTTTTTTCTGGAGGTTAAGATGGACACAAGAGTTAATTGTAAATGCTGTAATTACCACACAAATTTTCAGCATGTTTTATTTGACTATGAATCAGTTGTCTGCGTCGCTGATGATAATAATATATTAATAGGGTCATGTTATATAATACCGAAAGCACATAAAGAAACACCATTTGATTTATCAGAAAGAGAATGAATAGACACAAAAAAACTGATTGATATATCCAAAAATCACTTAGACACAAAATATAAGCCAGATGGTTATAATCTTGGTTGGAACATCGGAGAAGTAGGCGGACAGTTTGTTTTCCAGTCTCATTTACATATTGTACCGAGATATAAAGATGAACCGTTTGCTGGTAAGGGAATAAGGCATTGGCTCAGAAATGATTAAGCAGGATAGTTTCAATATGATGGAGAATTCCAGATAAAGAAGTATTGCGGAAGGGGATAGAACGCTGAGTCGAGAGATAGTAATAAATCTGCCTATAGAACCGCATGAAGTACCAACTTTAAGAGAGTTAGTGGGATGGGACGGCAGACATTCTGATTACCCTGCTATATTTGAACGTTGCAACTTTTGGGCTGGTCTTCGAGATGAAAAAAACATTGAGCTTATAGCATTTGGCTATGTTGCAGGAATGGGATTGCAACATGGCTATATGGAGGACATAATTGTGCATCCTAAATTTCAGAAGAGAGGAATAGGGCAAGCCTTAGTGAAGAAATTACTTCAAGAGGCGGAGCAGTTCGGGTTAGAAATTGTGACGTTGACATACGATTCAAAACACACGTCATTCTATTCAGAGAGTGGATTCACACCTTGTTCCGGAGGATTATGGAGGAAAAAAGACTAAGCTAACGGGACACGATAGCTCAATAATGACACAAAGGTAGCCGGTCAATAGATCAGTTGCCTTTGTTGAATTAACGGGCAGGATAGTTGAATGATTTCGCGAATAGCTTAAGTCATGACGAATTTACGAAGTTCGCAAAAAAGATATTAGCCGAAAGAAGTTCTTAGTTTAGGAGGAGTCTACATGATATTAGAAAAAGTTATAAATAGAATTGTAATACAAAGTGAATATAAGGCTTTTGTTGATAAGTATATAGATAATATACTTACCGAATGGAAAGGTAAGATTCATAGCATTTATATGTGTGGCTCGATTCCAAAAGGAACTGCTAAACCTTTTAAGTCAGATGCAGACTTTACTATTGTATGTGTAAATCCCAAAGATATTGATTACGAAAGATTGTCAAATATTAAAGACAGGCTTTTGGAAGAATATCCAGTAGTAACTAAGATTGATACGATAATTTGCTCGATTGACGATGTATTAAGTAAACCAAATGAGTGGGGTTTTTGGGTAAAGATAATTTGTGTTTGCATATATGGTCATGACGTTGGTGAAAAAGTACCACCGATAAGTATTTCTCCAGAGTTCATTTTAGACTTAAATACAGAGACCAAGGAGGAAGTAGATCGTATACATAGTTTACTTTCTAATGCTAATGATAACACAATGAAAACTAGATATATTAAAGGTTACTCTAAGAGATTAATTCGTGCATTATACTCTTTGGTTTTAGAAGATACAGGTGTATGGCAAGATGACATTATAAAGATGAAGAATGCCATATTAAACTATTGTGAGATTGACTCCGCTTTAGTTGATTATCTGTATGCTTGTTACTTGGATAGTAATGTACTTGTTGAAGAGTTTCTGGGAATTGCAGATGAAGTATATAGCTATTTTGAGAACGCCTTAAATACAATGGCTGCTTCCAGAACTTCCTTCGGCTAACGCCATATTGACGCTGCTTTTTTGATTTCCGTCAAATTGGACTGTTGTATAGAATCATTTTACGAAATTAATCCCGATGTCTTTCATGACGACTTATTTCCTTATGTAAGGGAGCTTCATGAGGATATATTCTATTTTAGAAATGAAAAGACAGGTTTGATTTTGGATTTAGGATGGTATCCAGCTATGCGTTCAGAGGGTGCGTATACATTGGATTTAGTGAAAATAGGTGATGAAGAAACTGGACCCGAATATTGGGCTAACCCTATTTTAAAATATTGTTCCCGCAAAATTAACGACATAACAAATATAATCCATGAAGTTCTCAATAAAGAGCAATATGATTCGTCCGAAGCAAAGTAAATCATTAAGCTAACGGAGAACAACAGTAGAATAGCGGCTGCTTCGGCAGTCGTTTTTTATTGTTCAATTAGCCAGTAGAATACTTACAATTTGAGGCGCTATAGCATCACATTAGTAGGATTAGGTTATGTAATGATATTCTAATACTCAAAAAAATTGGAACAATGTGGTAAAATGAAATGATGGGAAGAAGTACTCAATAAAAAATAAAGGAGGAGACAAATATTTCATGGGCAACGACTTTTACAGAAAACTAGGTGCATCCTTTCTAATTTCCGCTGGAGTAATCTATGCAATCGAACGAGTAGGCTCTTTGATAGCTCGCAGCCATGAAATTGCAGCATTGTACGAAGCGAATATGTTCAATGCCCTACCTGAAACGCATATTACAAGCTTCTTCGATAATATCTTTGTGCCAATCCTTGCGTTTCTCGGTATGATACTTTTCGTATATGGGTTTCCGAAAAAAATTAAATAAGATAACTCGTTCATCACGATGTGAGCACATTATGAATTTTACCATAAAGTTACAGAGGAGGTGCTTAGGTGGCGGAAAGAAGATGGGGTATTGTCAAATGGTACAAAGAAGATAAAGGTTACGGACGGATAATGCTAGACGGGCAGGAAGGTAACCATGTTTTTGTACACTTCAGCGAAATACTACCAGACCCTATTAGGTTACCGAACGGCTTTCGGTTCCTTAAAGAGGGTCAAAAAGTTGAATTCGACTTATTCGAGTTTCCGAATATAATTGACTCTCAGCGTAGGACAGCTAAAAATGTACAAATATTAGAGGAATGAAGGAATCGAGACTTACTTGATGAATGTATGGACTTTCGGGAATCATAATTAAGCTAACAGGAGACGATAGTTCAATATAAACACGATAAGGCAGCCAATCAGTCAACATGATCGGCTGCTTTTGTTCAATTAGCGGGCATTTATCTTCAACTACTAAATTACAGTTTTCTTGCTTTGATTACGAAAGTTACAGGAAGCATCTTTGCTTTTTTTGCGAAATCGTCGTTATCGTCCCGCAATTGAATAATTTTATCATCAGATTGCTCAATCATTTCTTCAATAACAAATCCCGCTTTTGAGAGCGCATTCACATAGGTTGATAGTTTACGGTCAGCTAATGTTAGCGTACTTTCGTCAAGAGTTACCGAATACCAAGATTCATCGAAGTAACATTTTTTAAAAACAAGCATATCATTTTCTGCAACAACACATTTGTGTATAGGGTGAGACCAACTGAAAATAAATATGCCGTCTTTTTTTAGGTAAGAAGCAATCCTGCTAAAAGTACCCACAAGGTCGGTTGTCCAGCCTATAGCATAAATCGAATAAACAAAGTCAAAATAATCCTCAGGTAGGCCACATTTTTCTTCCATGGGTGAACAGATTAATTTTGCTGAAAGTCCGTGATCTGATAAGTATTCTCTTGTTTTTTCGATTTGGTTTTCCGATATATCCATACCCCATAGTTCAGATGCTTTACGTTCCCCGAGATATTGCAATGATTGACCGCTTCCACAGCCTATCTCCAACACCTTTTTTCCTGAAATATCGCCAAAAAGCTGGCATTGTTCTTCTGAGACGAATGCTCCATATAAAGGAAGTGCGGTTGCTCCTAAAATATCATTTCCTTTTGTATCCCAAAATAAGCTGTTGGTTTCATGAATAACATTCTTGTCCATATCGACCGAGACAGCGCTACCAACCTCGCCAGCACCTATAATATTTGTTCTATAAACAGAATTCTTGTCCATGCCAGTACCATCCCCCAATATAAAAATATTAGTCTAAATGTATATCCTGACTTGCGCGCTATTGATTCCAAAATAATGTACCATTTTTCTATGATTACATCTACCTAAAATATTCCATAGCATCCATTTGATCTAGTAGACTCATTGCGCTAACGGGACACGATAGTGGAATAGCGGTTGCTACGGCAGTAGTTTTTTATTTGTTCAATTAATGGGCAAGATAGTTGAAAAAGGAACTTAAATTTAAATCTCGAATATTTATTGAGAACGGATAGCTAAAAAATTGATGACAGACAGGAGATATATACGATGATAAAAGGTTTCGGAGGAATCTTTTGGAGAACTAAGAATCTTGAAGTTATAAAAAAATGGTACAGTGAGGTCTTGAAGATTGAAATAGATCATTGGAATGGGACTGTGATAAAGCCCCAATCAGGAAATGAGACTATCTTTTCTTTCTTTACCGAGGATGACAGTTATTTTCCAACAGAACAACAAGTGATGTTAAATTTCCAAGTACATAATCTAGACGAGACTATTAAACATCTTGAGCATATTGGTATACCACTTGCAAAGAAAGAAGAAATTAGTGAATTTGGAAAGTTTGTTTGGATTGAAGATCCTGAAGGTCGACTGATCGAGCTTTGGGAGAAATAAAGAGTTGTGTAATAAAAATGAGTTGACACAAAAGTAGTTAGGTGCCATACTATATATATGAACAACAATAATAAAAAAATAAATGACATTGAGGCTATTCCCTCGCTTGTACAATCCAAGCGTCAGATTGATCGCTATAACCTAGACATAGACGCACAGGCTATACTCGTCGCGTCTAGGCTAATGGCAGCGGGAGCCTTGCTTGGACACGCCTCGGAGATTCATTTCTCTAGATTCGGTTTATCAACAGGGCGTTATCGTTTGTTGGCAGATCTTGAAGATAACGAGGGAGAAGAGTTGCCTTCGCAATTAGCGGAGCATCTTGGCGTTACACGTGCTACAGTGACTGGTCTTATCGACATTCTTGAACGAGATGGTTTAGTATCTCGGCGATCAAGCTCAGACGATGGCCGTCAGAAATCGGTCGTTTTAACGGAAGAAGGAGCTAAGAAGCTCCGTGAAATGGCTCCTGAGCATTTCGCTCGGCTGGAAGCAATGGTGGGCTTGCTCAACATCGAAGAACGCAGCGTATTTCTCGACTTGCTAGGTCGAGTTACACAAGGCATTTCAGCACTTACGGGCGAACTAGGCTCGAAACCAAAGGGAAACATCAGTAATGAGTAGAATGGGCTAGTGAAGCTAGCCTATTTTTACTCTTATATAGTTAGGTACCTAATTATATCTCACTGAACTACTTCAAAGAAGAAAGGAGCAACTAAATGAACCAGATGAAATACTCGAATCAGACAGATGATGTTTACGGCATCAAGGCTGTTGGTTCCAAGAAAAAGACTTTTGTACTATGGCGTGAAGTTGTAATGGCCTATATTGCTCCTGCCATTATGGCAGGTATCGGGGGGGTGGTTTCTGCAGATAGGGGGCTTCAAATAGCGGCATTGACCACAATCGGCGGTGCATCGGCCTTGATGGCCTTGATGATTGGCCTTTTGTTGCGTAGCCGAGTGGGCCATTTGCGATGGGTCATCGGTGCACCTCACTTGGTCGTGGTAGGGGTATTTGCAATGGCCGGGTCCTTGTTTGGACTATACGCCGCATGGGTGGCATCTGTTGTAGTAGAAAATATGATTCCGAGTATTCACTTGGCCTGGGTAGATCGTGTCTGGATCGATTTCCCGTTGTCTGGATTCATAGCAAGCACGATAGTGACATGGCGGTGGCGACTTGCCGTCACAACTAATTTTTCATCCAAAAGGAGAAGATAAAAATGATAGTTATTATGGGAGCAACAGGTACGATTGGAAGTGCGCTTTTGGAACGTTTGGTTGATCTCGGCGTACCTTTCAGGGCGCTGAGCAGAGAGCCAGAGAAATTGCGTGATCAGATCGGAGAAAAAAGCCGATCGACTACCGAGGTCGCAAGGGTGGATGCTTCCGATCCCGAATCACTGCGCCGCGCGTTTACAGGTGCTAGCCAGCTCTTCCTTGCCATGTCCAACAGTCCAAGACAAATCGAATTAGAAACCTCAATCATTCAGATTGCCGCCGAATCTGGAATCAAACACATCGTAAAAATATCCAGTCCAGCCTTTGAGCAGAGCTCTCCAGTAGCAGTGGCGGGCTGGCATCAAGAAATTGAGAAAACGCTCAGGGAGTCGGGTCTCACTCACACCGTGTTGCGCCCTTATGCGTTCATGCAAAACTTAATGAACTTTGCACCAACGATCACAACCCAAAATGTTTTCTTCGGCTCTATGGGCGATTCACCGTGTAACTTCATTGACTGTCGCGATATTGCAGACGTTGCCGCAGAAGTTCTGACCAACCACGAGGTATCAGGCCATATATATACGCTTACTGGTTCGGAGATTTTCAGTTATCCCCAGATCGCGAGTCGGCTATCTGTTCTGCTTAATCGGCCGATAAGTTACATCAACATTGAACCCCAAGTACTACTCCGTAATCTTATCGAGCACGGGAATATGCCTCCTTGGCTCGCGAACCACGTTGTGGAAATTCAAACCATGTCTAGGATGGTGCCAGAAAGTCCAAATGACACTGTGAAGCGCTTGCTCGGCAGAGAGCCACGCACGCTAGACGCCTTTCTACATGAGTGTGCACAAAATTTCCGGTAGAGGCGGAGGCCACCTATTCTGATATTTGTGTCGTTAGCAGTATTTTATTCCGATTTAAGATAAGTCATTGAGCTTTAAGAGAACGTTAGTGGAGGAGCTTCCTATATGGTAGCTCTTCTTTATCATTTAAGCTAACTGCAGGTTAACGGAATGGGACCGTAGTCGAAAAAAATTTGCGTCATTTTGCCCGGTTATTGTTCCGACACGGTGTCTGCGAACCAGTTTCGGCTTGAAGATGGGAACGAGATATCGTTTACTCGATCACCTGTATCGAATAAAGAAAGATGCTATGCCGAATACGAAAAAAAAGATGACCATTTTGTTGGGTGGCCTCTAATTATTCTATCGCGGTCAGGATAAAGTAGTGATTATCGACTTAAAGAGTAGTTATGTAAGGTTTGATAAAAATTGATTATAACTATGAATTACCAAATGGTTTATCGAATAAATAGTAAAATAATACTGTTAAGTACGAGGGTTATCGAGAGGACTTTTATTTTGATTATCCTTTTTGGGTCTATATAAGTACATGTTTTTCCTAATGAAAATTATTTTTTTTCTAATGTAACATTGAAATGAAAGAGGGGGATGGCGTTGATTGAACATAGCAATCTTGAAGAATATCTGGATCCGGTAAATTATGATCTTGAATTTGACGGTGAAATGGACAAATATCAGTTCTATCTTGAGCTTGCAAGATCGAGTCCTGGCGAAGTGTTAGAACTTGCTTGTGGTACAGGCTTAACAACGATACCCCTGTCAAAAGCCGGTATAACGATGACCGGCGTAGATATCTCTTCTGTGATGCTCGCGTATGCTCGGCTGAAGGCGGAAGGGTTGACTGTTACTTTTATGGAAGGCGATGCCCGTACCTTCGAATCGGACAAGCGATTTTCGATGATTTATTTGACTGGCAATGCATTTCAGGCATTCTTAAGTGATCAAGATCAAATCGATTTGCTTACTACCGTTCACAAACATTTACAACCCCATGGAATCTTTGCATTCGAGACCCGTAATCCGGAGGGAACGGATTTATCCGATCAAGAGGAAACAGAATGGGGATCATTTATTGATAAGGATGGGCAAAACGTAAAGGTATCAGGCACACAATATTACGATATTAGCCAGCATATCATGCATTGGGTCACGATGCGTGATTGGGGAGATAAACGAACGACTTCCAGAATTGCTTGTCGATTCACAGATCAGGCTACGCTGCAATCTTTATTAATCCGTCACGGCTTTCGCGTCGAACATCAATATGCTAACTGGGATAAAAAGCCGTTCTCTCCGTCATCTTCATCTATTATTAGCGTTTGTAGGAAATGTTAGGAGAGACGTAATGCATTGCAATAGGAAAAATCCCCTCAGGTCGAGGGGATTTTTGGTGATTCTAAGCAGATTCCCGCTTAAAGTCCGCATTTATTCAACTAGACGGCAAGATAGCGTAATAGCCTGTCTGAAAATATGGTACAATTTGTAATACTAAAGCGAGGTGAAAGAATTTGAGGAATATTGTTGAGGACTCACAGTTTCTCAGTGCTGGGGGGAAATAATATATTTTCAACAAAAAAAACTAATAGTGATTGATGGATGCTATTGGGCATGCCCCTATGAACTTGTTTTTTATGATTTTTCTAATCCTATGAATGTACCATATAATGAGTTATTCCGTGTGGATGTTGATAGCGTATTAAATTGGGATAGTTGGAAAGATTCCTGTAGGGTTATATATCTTGATAAAGAAAACAACGAGACAGAATTTGTATTTTAGAAACTAAGCTAACGCAGAACGATAGTGGAATAGCGGTTGCTTCGGCAGCCGTTTTATTTGTTCAACTAAGGATTAAGGAGGATTTATGAAAATTGCAGCAAAACTAAACTTATGATCAAAGGTGAATGCCGATGGGACAACTAATAATTGAACCCTATAAACCCGAAAGGGAGAAGAGCGTTGACGACGATATTTGTTAACGAAGAATTGGGTATCGGTGCCACACTCAAAACGGAGCGGATGAGATTCGCCAAAGATAGATGCAATAGATTCGTGATGCTTATTGTTGGTGAAATAGCAGCAATCGGAATGATTGACGGGTTTGAACTGAAGAGCTTTTATTTCATTTCTTGTAAATGAAATTGTGCGAAGGGGTGGGGAAATCGTGACACTCGGGGTTGTGAAAGGCAATCCTGCTATAAAATTGTATAAGAGTCTTGGGTTCAAAGCAAAGCCATTAAACCATTGGGTAACAAAATAGTTAGTTCAGGGATTGGGGAATTAATTATGATATGTGAGAAGAAATCTAAGAGACTTGAAATTGTTCGATCCCTTGTTTATGAAATGCAGAGCAGCTTCAAGAATCAGAAAGCTTGGGCTCATCTTTCAGGAGTGTCTACCTTCGCATCGATGCTCGCTATGAGAAGAGGACAAGATTCGGAAATCGCTGCGATCGCGGGGGTGCTACATGATTTTTATTTCTATAAAACTGGAATTAATACCTTTCCTGGTCACAACAGTGCAGACGCGGTAAAACCTATAATACGTAGCACCCAAATCTTTACCGACGAAGAGATGTCAGGAATTCTTAGGTCAATCTTTTATCAAGATGATAGACATCGAGTTCATGGACCAGATGAGGAAGTTATTAAAGACGCTATTTTATTGCAGATGTACTTTCAAAATACAGGAAATCATTTGCTTAAGACGGATATACATAGACTACAAAATGTATTTATTGAATTAGGGATTCCGGAGAGAAATGTAAATACAGAATTTAACGTAGATGTGGAAACATTAAATAGAGAAACTAAAGACAGACGACTTATGCTGGCTGATTTTGCGGAAAAGCTTGCAGAGCAAAACATAATCGGGGTACCGGAAGATGAACGTTATCGGGAAATTTGCAAGTATTGGCCGGACTCTGATATCTATAAAGTACTAGAAGGTAACTGGTGTGCTGCATTTGTATACTACTGCTGTATGCAGGTTGGAATACTTCTTCCAATTCGATATCCGAACCGAATGTATCGTCTAGCTGGGGTTGGTGCGTGGTTGGATTGGGCTCAGCTGCCCGAAACTAGATTTTTCTATGACGCTAAACAAGAAGAATTTAATCCAGCACGTGGTGATATTGTTATTTTCGATAAGCTTCTCTCCGATAATTCTCACGATCATATCGGAATTGTTTTAGCTTGTGAAGACAATGAAATTTTGATTGCTGAAGGTAATAAAGACAATAAAAACTACTCTAGTGTCTCATACAGGGATAGAGATCATTGTATACTCGGATATGTCCGAATAGATAACGGCTACCATTATCATCACAATGGAGAATATATACCCTTTGGTTATTGATTTCGAGCAGTTATTAAGCTATTGAATACCGATTAGGGAGGTAAATCCATGTTTGATATTGAAAGAATTAAAGAGATTATTCCTCATCGGAATCCATTTCTCTTGGTCGATAGCATATTGGAGATTAATGAAGGGAAGAGAGCTGTTGGAATTAAAAATGTAACCATTAATGAACCTTATTTTCTCGGTCATTTCCCTGACTATCCCGTAATGCCTGGAGTCTTAATTGTAGAAGCACTGGCACAGGTCGGTGGAGTCGCTATGTCTAACGTTGAAAGCAACAATCATAAAATAGGCTTACTGACTGGTATTGATAATTGCCGTTTCAAACGACAAGTAAAACCAGGAGAACAACTCCTTCTTGTATTTGATGTAATTCGAATCAAGGGACAAATCGTCAAGGGAAAGGGAGTCGCCACGGTAAATAATGAATTGGTATGCGAATCTGAAATAATGTTTGCATTCAGTTCGATTTAGGTTTTAATGTAACGGGATTGATGAGCAGGTGCTTTGGTATCCTGCTCTTTTCATTAAGCTAACGGGCAGTTTAACGCAACAAATATACCTTGAATTTATGATACGGGTCATCGTGATGTATCTAAGCACAAAGTACAGTTTGACCACAAGATATACATATCAGTATAAACACAAACCCACTCCTTTGGCGGAGTGGGTTTGTGTTTATAACTTTTCTTTTATGGAACTATCGTTCCGCTAAATCAAGGGAGAGTAGTATTTCTAACATATTTCATTCCAACTCTGAAACTGATTCGCCACTAATTATCGTACCGTTATTCTTACCTTCACAAATT
>NZ_CDRJTB010000109.1:0-11132 GCF_976954365.1 Paenibacillus sp. Marseille-Q9583 | reverse complement strand
TTTTGATTTTGCTTTTACACATGCAGTAATTGGAATGGCTCTAGTTTCGTTAGATGGAACGTTCCTAAAATGGAATTCAACCCTAAGTACCCTATTGGGATATGATCATAACGAGTTAATAACACCTTCACCATCCGTCCGAGCCCTTCTAAGTCAGATCCATGAAATTGCTGAGCTTGGAAGGTCTCTTTCCTCTATGAACATCCATCCGCATCGATTCCAACAGGCCTACTACCTACCAACCGGACAGCTGTTATCAATAGAGATCTCCATATCTATCATTTCGGATGCTAATGGTGCACCCCTATATTATTTTACTCAATTTGAGAACAAAACCTTGATCAGGCAAATAGAAACTCAGCTACAAGAAGCGGAAAGTAGTCTACTAGAAAAAGATAAATCATTCCTGCAACTCCTGGAGGGATTACCTCTGACCGTTGTTATTACAACAAAAGGGATTATTCAGTATGTGAATTCAGCGGGCTTACAGTTAATCCATGCGGAGAGTCTGAATCAATTGGCGGGTACATCAACTACTAATATTGTAGATCTTACCAATCATACAATCCTACAAGAACGAAGGGAAAGATATTACAGTGGTGACACGATTGGCTCGGTTTGCTACTTAATTAATTGCTTAAATGGTCAGCAGAAATTTGTGGATGGATTCACATTACCGATTATCTTCAATGGAAACATGGCATTTATCGGAATATTTAAAGATGTCTCTCAGCAAATGCTGGAAGAAGAACGGCTAATCCAATCCGAGAAATTATCTACTGCCGGGCAATTAGCAGCTGGAATCGCTCATGAAATAAGAAATCCACTAACCGCTATTAACGGCTTTATGAAGCTGCTTCGTTCTTCCGAGCGCATGAATGATAAATATTTTTTCATTATTGAGTCAGAATTAAAGCGCATCGAATTTATCGTTAACGAGCTGCTGGTCTTATCCAAGCCACAAACGACGCATGTCAGTAAACCAGTGGATTTATTATCTTTACTAGAACAAGTCACCACACTAATGAATGGACAAGCTGCACTGAAAAACCTTCAGATCCTCCCTGTCTGTACAGATCACTCCATATGGATCCAAGGTGAGGCTTATCAGCTGAAACAGGTATTTATTAATTTACTTAAAAATGCGATGGAAGCCATGAATAGTGGAGGAAATATATATATTCACGTGCTTACAAATGAAAGCGAAGCCCGAATCAGCGTGCAAGATGAAGGTTGCGGGATGACAGATGAACAGATTAAAGCACTTGGTAAACCATTTTATACGACAAAAGAAACAGGAACAGGCCTTGGATTTATGATCACGCAGAATATTGTACATAATCATGGCGGAGCGATCACTGTAGAAAGTGTCCCTGAGCAAGGCACAACATTTACGGTAACCATTCCAAAAATTTTAGAGCCAGAGGAAGCTGCGGTATAGTATTTGAAGTGCCGCAATGAATGATCCTTATTCATACTAGTATCCATACCTTCGTACTGAGGTTGCGCTTAACGGACCATAGTGCACTTATTCCCTAATAACAAGCCCATTCCCGGGTAATTTGGGGAAATAACGGTGCTGGCTCATTTACGTTATCTTCAGCACATTGTATTCGATTTTTCGCATACATTCGGCTCGTTAACGATACCGATGGCACATTGTATTCGGTTTTTCGAATACATTCGGCTCGTTTACTTTACCAGCGGCATATTGTATTCGGTTTTTCGCATACATTCGCCTCGTTAACGATACCGGTGGCACATTGTATTCGGTTTTTCGCATACATTCGGCTCGTTAACGATACCGGTGGCACATTGTATTCGGTTTTTCGCATACATTCGCCTCTTTTACGTACCGGTGGCACATTGTATTCGGTTTTTCGCATACATTTCTCCGCAGTCTCGAAATTTCATTAATTCTATTATCGTAAGCATATACGCCTTCGGTGTCCATTAAGGCCGGTAAGCGTTATAAGCGAGGATGATAAGGATCATGTATAACGAAAAAGAAGCTCCAGTAGCATTATGCTGCTGGAGCTCTTCCATTACGGATGCAAATGGTTAAAAAAGTGAAACAGGAATGAGCTTTCTTCCTCCCTTGACTAGGGTGGATTCTAGCATGTCCCCTTTGACACCTCCGAAATAGAGCTGCCAGTACACACCAAAGCGAACGCTAACGTCATTCTTCACTAGCTCCGGTGGCGTTACAATCAGCCACTGAAATTTAAGAGCCTTAGAAATTTCAAATACGGGATCAAGCACGTTATTAGAAACCATTTCTCCAAAAGGATTGTCATATAAAAAGACCGTCCACCCTTTGTTCTCACGATTTACACGTTTATGTGTCATGATCATCATGGCTACCAGCAGCTGTACAGATTGGCGCTGTCCACCGCTGCCAACAGCCTCATCCAGCGCACCCCTATTGATGATTTCCCAGTCGGAATAATGATAGTCTTCTGGAGCGGCGTAGAGGAAGTAATTTTCCGTTACTGGTTTATATACCTGAAGAATCGGGAAGCGATTCTGAAGCGCCGCATAGACGATTCGTCCGTCATTAATAACCTCTTTGATTATAAGTGTTGGCACTTGTTCAATCTTTGGATACTTTGAAAGTAATTCATGGATACACCGATTGAAATAGTCGCTCACCATCGGCTCTACCTCATCGCTTGATCTCGGTATATTGATATTCTTATAATTCAGGCGTACCAGCGGGAAGGCATAATTATTCTCATTATGAATAATCATCCGACGTTCCATTCGCTTCATAATATCAATGATTTGTACTACACGATAAGAAGCCCGGGCTACCCACATCTTGCGGGACAGATCCATATCCTCCTTATCGCTTTGAATGCTCTCAATCTGATCGCGTGAACTACGTAACATCGAGTCTAGGACTTGCTGAGCAATAGCGAAGTTATCCCAATGAACCGTATTTAAACGATCTAGAATCTTGGTTTCCAGTTCAGAATTCCGTTCGTTTTTGGCAAGTTTTCCGGTCAATGAATTTTTCTCTTCCTTCACCTTTCTGGAGACCTCATCCCGTCTAACTCGGCTATCCTTAATACGAAGAAGCCAATCGGCAACCAGTGACTCACAGCCTTCTCTTACGCTCAGCATTAATTCTTCTGGCACAGTCCGTAGATTGACCCGATCCTCAATATGTGCATTCATGATCTTGATTTGATTGGATAACGTCTGAATAAGCTTATCCATTCGTTCCAAAGATCGTTTACACTGGTTAAGCATGAGCTCATTCTCTTGGAAACGCTCCTGGATGTCCGCCTCTTTTTGCTCGAGTTGCTCATTCCAAATTTCCACGGCACGCTCATGTTTCTCTTTGATTCCTTTTTCTACCTTACGCAATTCCTTCTGCAAATTCTCCAATTCGGTCTGGCAACGGATGAAAGAATCGTGAACCATCTGATAGTCTTCTTCCAGTGAAGCAGTTTCCGACTTTTGACGGTTTCTTGCAGCCATAATGGATTCAGTAGATTCAGCAGGCTCTGTTACCTTCCGCCAATTCTCATCCACTTGATTCAGGCTGGCTTCAAGCTCCGTTAGATTCTCGCTCGCCGCTTTAATCTGGGCGGCTCTTGTTCGAATTTCAAGCTCATTCTCCATCAGCGATTGCTGCAGACTTTCAACGGTACTGAGCTGCTGCAACAGAAGGTTCTGCTCTACGGGATCGATTGGTGTGGGTTCCATATCATCCGAAAGCTGATAATATGTCGGAAATACAATTTCAGGGAACCAATGCTGCAGTCTAGGAAACAGAGCATACTTGGCATCTCCCATCCATTTCTCGCGCTCTCCGCCAAGGCTTACCATTTGCGCTTCAAGATGCTCGAGCTGCTGGTCCTTACTCGCTAGCTCTTTGCTTACTAGACTCTTACGATCTGTATACTTTTTCTTCTCCTTTTGATCCTGCTCATGCTTCTTTGAACGTTCAATCCAACCTTGCAACGCTGCTGCTCTCTGCTCATGCTCAGCACTAAGCGCCTTATTCTCTATAAGTTCCCGACCGATCCGAGCAAGCGTGCTCTCGTTCTCATTAATCTCGTTGCCCAGATTGATAATGCTCTGCTGAAGTTCACTCTGCAGTTTCATAAGGGTATTGCGTTTGGCTGTAATCGTCACAGTGTTCTCTGTTTGATATAACCGCTCATATTCCTGACGCACAGATTTCAACTTCGATAAATAAGCCTCCGCGTCCTGAAGCACTTGTTCTTGCTCCTTAAGCTTTGCCTGAATACCGCTCTTAAAGTTTAAGAACCGATCTGGCTCCAGTACCATTTGTGGGCCTTGGTTAGCTAGAAGCTTATAAGATACTGGATCTGAAGCTGCCATCTCTTCACGGATAAAGATAGGCACCGCTGATTTCAGCAGTGTGTCCTTCAGCAAATCCGGTTTGATTTTATCAGCTTCGCGCCGGGTAACAATCAGACTATAAGGAAGGAGTGGATGTCGCTCTAGTTCTTCCTCACGTTCAAGGTATGGACGATCATTTAAATAGGAACTGCCCGGTGTGGATTGAATCTTGAGCGAATCGAGTGTATCCTTGACCGCGAGAATATCTGAATTCGGCAGCCAGTAGGATTGGTTCTGAAGTTCCACGTCCATAAGCTGATTATAGTACTCTCGTCTGGAACGTTTAGTCTGCTGCTCCACTTCATCCATTTTTCGAATAAATCGTAGTTGAATCGTATCCTGCTCTTCAAAAAGGCCAGTAGCTCCCAAACGATTATGTTCATCAAACATTTCCAGTAGAACAACAATCTGTGACCATAATTGTGATTCTTTATAGGTCTGCGAATCAAGCAGTGCCCCGAGCTCGTCTACCTCTCGTTCATAAGAGCGATGCTTCTCGCTGAGCTCGGCATGATTCTTATGCAGTGCCAGCTTTCGGTTCTCTGCCTCTTTATGCTGTTCCTCTAGCACTTCCATATCCAGAAGTATCGTTTTGGCAGCTGAAATCGTACGTTGAAGCGCCGCCACCGGAGCATGTGCAGTGTCCTGACCATGCTGAGCTGCGAATGTTCCGAGTTCTTCTGTATATTGACGGATAGATAACGTCAAATCATTAATCTGAATATCCAGGCCTGCTAACTCCAACAGGAAGCTCTCCCGCTCCTTGCGCAGACCTTTTTCTTCAGTCGTCAGTGCTCGCTCAGCGTTTCCAAATCCTCTGATCGTTTGTTGCCAGAGGCTTGACACCAAATCCCATTGTTTACGAAGCTTTTCTTTAGCCGTCTGAATGACTTCTTGACGTTCTTTCATCTCCAGAGATCCTTCGATCGCTTGAATTTCTTTCTGCCACTGCTCAATTTGTCGTGTGTGGAGCATACGTTTAGCTAAGAAATGAGCCACTTCAAGCTTTTTCTCCTGAGTCTTGGAATCGTCCAGCCGTCCACGTGCACGTCTCTGATCATCACTAAGCTTTTTGAACTCTTCCTGTTTCAGTTCCATTTCTTCCTTACTGCGCAAATACTTTAGATTGTCTGTCTCAAATCGCAATTGCTTCGCATCCTGATAACGCTCAGCCAGTTCATTACCAACCTTACTTCGCTCTTCTTCCGCATTTCTCTGTTCTTCATGAATAACCGTATAGATCTGACGTCCACGAAGTTCCGTTTCTTGAACAACACTCTCTGCCTCTACTCCTAGCTTCACCAGCTCGTATAAAGGTGCGGCCATGCCAAGAAACTCTGTATAGACCTGTTCCCGCTGTTCAAGCATCGGTAGACGTTGAGCTACTGTCGCCGTATCAATGAACATCCGCTGCAGCGTATTGTCTTCTTCTTTGGGTCCCTCATTTAGACTGGAGCCGATCTCAGGGATAATTAGCTTTTCGAATAAGTTATGGTTGGTAAAGGCGTCATTCTTCTTAAAATAACCTTTAATACCGCCCTCTTCCCCATTGATCCGCCGCATATTGCGCCACTCGGCGATATGGATATCCCGGGTAGCCAGGAAATCATAATATCTTTTTAAATCCGAGCTATGGCTACCGAAAGGTACAATTTCTCCCCGCCGATCTCGTATAAATTGCTGGATCGTTTCAAAACTCGTAGGTTCAGCAGTCTCTTCATCGAAGAGTGGCAACGTTGAAAGGGTAAGTTCAGACGCTTCGCCGTAATCTGAAAGTGCGTACAATAAGTAATCCACTTTAATATCCTGCTGATCCAGTGAGTTATGTGCCGTCATAGCAATACCAGTCGTCATATATTCATTACGCTCATTGTTGTCCAGATGCCATTCGATAGCTACATGAAAGGTATAAGGTTTAAGTTGTTTTTTATGATTATGAAAAAATGCTTCCACCTGGTTCTCACTGTCTTTTCCCCATGGCGTTTTGGGCATTAATAACTGAAATATGGATTGCAGCAGTACGCCCTTCCCGCCACCATTCATAAGCGTAATAAGTGTATTGCTTGGCCCCTCTTCGTTACAGAGGTCCAGAATCATATCATCATATTTCTTGAGCATTTTCTCGTATTTAAGTCCTGTAATCCGTATGCGTTCAATCCGCGGCATGAATAGCACCGTCTTTCTCAGCTAAAGTTCGTCCGATGAGTTTCTTCAATTCCTGATACCGGTCAACATCATGATATAAATACCGCATTCTCTCATAAAGCTCTTCCCGTGGGAATATCCGCTTCTCTGACTCCGAGATGAACACGAGCTTCTCCTCTTCCAGGAGCTTCATGCCTTCATGAATCAGCCCAATTCGTGAGCCTGCGCCTCTTGTCAGAAGATCGCTCTCTTCCTGACTCTTAGTTTGCATATAGAGGTTAGTCCACACCTTCGACATCGCTTGGATATCCAAGCGCCACTGCTGACTAAACCGACCTTCATCATCCATCTGCATCCATGCTTGGAAAAGTGAAGACACCTGATCGGATATCTGTATATAGGACATACTGTCCTGCCCGGACTTAAAGTGAGTGTCGTCCTGATCCATCTCAGCCAGAAACACAAGGATGATGATATTAATGATATGTAAATGAGTTTTGCGCTCAATTCGTGAGTATTTATTCTTCAGCTGGGTAAAGTTGGTGGCGAACACTGACCCGAGTGGATTGACGAGCAGATGGAGACGGTGTCCCGAATTCATCACTCGACAGCCTGCCTCCTTGGCAACATATTGAAGCGCATCATATGTTCCTGCATCCTGCAGGCATTCCGCTGCCGCAGGATCATCGAGAGGGATTACTTTTTTACGAAGTAATTCAAAAAATAGCCGTGAAGCTTGCTGTACCTGTTCTAATGTATAACTCATGCTAGTAACCTCTCACCTCTCCACGATCGTAATAGTATATGGGCTAATGTCTAGACCAGACCAGCGTACCCTTAGGGCTGATTCTTGCGCAATGCTCGTCCGCAACAGCTTGCCGTGCAAGCTCTCCAGTTGAGGATCATCCGCTAGTACGTACCTGATTAGCAGCTGGCATTCATCAGATCCGTTGCAGTTCTCCGGAGCCTGTTCCTGCACTACAATCTCTGAATGAAAAAACTGCACCCACAGATCGACAGCATCTGGTGTGCGTGCCCATCTTATTAATTCCTCCTCGGTAAAAGCTTCTGTAGTAAACGTAAAGCTTCCCCGCTCGGCTAGCGCACTGAACACAGGCTTCCACAGTTCAACGACTTCCGCCCATGGAATTCCTTTAGGAATATATTGAGCATTCTCAGCATAGAGCTCATCTTCAAGTTCATCTATTATTATATCCGGGATAAAACCAACCTCTTGTTCCTCCCAAGCCCAAGGAAGTGGATAGACAAAATCCTGATTCGGAGCGAACAATCCACTTAACAGCAGATCAAGACTGTCACCGCTTGGCAGACCCTCTTCTTTAACCCATTCCTCCCATACATGCGTACGAAAATTAAAGCCGGCGGCTCCCCAGAATAGTTCAGGAAAGTTCAATCTTAAGTTGGTCTCCACCTCGAAAATATTCAAGACTATCTCAGCCAGCTCATCGTGTACACGCCTTGAGAGCTCGACTCGTTCAGAAAGAATACGGATCTCATTAAAGTCGATCACATCTTTCTCGTCATTGGCTAGCCGGGCCAGAGAACGATGAATATTATCAAAATGCTTGCGTTCCTCATCGAATTGCTGATGAATTTCTTCAAGTCGCTGATGCCGGGCCACTCCGAATTCACTAAAAATATGCTTCGGGTTACGGCGCAATGCATTCCGGTATTCCTGCTGCTCATGGGTCATCTTCCTAACCCGGGAGATAAGCTCATTCACATCCTGAAGCGCCCGAGTTACACGTCCATGCTTAATATGCATCTGAATCTCGAGCAGCTTGATGCTGATCTGGAACTCTTCGATAATCTCATGACTCATAAAAATAAGCTCCATGGCATATTCGGAGAGACGATAGATTGTTCTGCCGCTCTCTTCCCAGCTACTGCGGGTCGCATCCTCATCCACCATGAAATACTTATATTTCTGCACAGACATTTGCCGAGCCGCATCATCATAATAATAGGATTCGAAATCTCCACCATTTCCGCTCCAGAGCAGGCCGTCTACTAAACGTTCTACGGATTCGGTAGTCCCGAGATTCGCAATATTGAACCGTTCCAATGCAGTCCAAGCCAACGCTATTATATCTTCCTTGGATCTTCTCTCATTGGATTCTAGCTCCAAATAATAGACTTGCAACAAGATGCTTAAAGATACCATTTCTTTGTACGGTTGGATTTCGCCAAGGTTCATGCCAGCCCCCAGATTCCATAGGGGATTCAATCGTTTGTTTCGTTCGCCAAAATCCGACCAATTCATCTTTCTGCCATCCTCACCAAATAAAAATAAAACCCGTATACATCCGTATAGGGTTCTTAAGTACGCGAATATATGTTTCTATTATATCAATTCATCGAAGGTTGTGCTATTTATTGTTAAACAAAATAATAGATTCTATCCACGCATTTCTACTCTGCAGAATCTGGAGTATATGCCATACAATACTGCTCTAATGTACTATTGGGTAAGGGGATAACCTTAACCGTGCGGAATTGATAATGCTCATAGATGGGAAGATTACTTGGCGTCTGTGTCTCTAACGTGCATAATGCATTCTTCTCGCGGCACTCGGCGAGCAGCGGCATCATAATCTTTGATACATATCCTTGCCCACGGTAACGTTCTTGCACTACAAGCATATCCAAATGCATATACTTCTGATCTCCAAACATCGATAACCATAAGGAGCTCATACTGCGCAAAGTGGCTAACCCTCGAATAAATCCTCGCACACCAATGATTCGGGAAATCGGTAAACACTTGAGAATCGCCAGCCCAATTTGTTTCATATAGTTGACGTTCGAAATCAATGTCCCGCTCTGACGCTCCGAATGGAACACCAAGGCGACAGCTTCATAATTTGTTGACGTCGTTAGTAAATCCGAATAAGGATACAGCATCTCAATATAACGATGAAAAAAAATGTTTAATACGCGGAGTCTGGTTGTTTCATCAGGCAAAATATGCTGATACAATGGATCATCCTTTGCAAAGGCTTCTGCCAGAACGCTGGCGGCTTTCGGAATGTCCTGCCGATGAATTTTAATTAATGAACTACAAATAGTTCCACCTCATTTAGTTTACTTTCGCGATAGGCTCGGTTAGTGAAGAAGCCATTCAAGAATATTATAACTGGTTCAGTCAAGCCCTCATTTTAGGCGATGAACTTCGATATGGCACGATGGTTCTATTGTCAATTCTTCATTGAATGAGATATGATTGAAAAGATTACAAAAATACTGGGAGGAAAAATGGAAGATATTATACTGTGGCTTAAATACTTGTTTCTAGGGTTTGTTCAAGGGGCAACTGAGCCAATCCCCGTTTCCTCGAGCGGCCATTTAATCATCGCGCAGAAATTGCTAGGCTTAAAACAGAATGGGCTATCATTTGAAATTCTTACAAATACGGCTTCTCTAATTGCGATTTGCTTTATTTTCCGCAAGGATATCGGAAGATTGATCACTGGATTCGTTCAATTTATTCTGACCCGCAAAGAGGAATATAAGTCAGATTTTATGTTCTCTTTGTACATTATCATGGGCACTATGCCTGCGGTTATCGTAGCCTTGTTCTTTAAGGACCAAATTGAGGAGATCTTCTCGTCAGTACACACCGTGTCCATCGCCTTGCTGGTAACCGGGGTTGCTTTATGGTTAATTCGTAATCTTCGCGGTCGTAAACAAGACGGGGATTTAAAAGCGAAGGATGCAGTCATAGTCGGACTTGCCCAAGCTGTAGCTCTTATTCCTGGGATAAGTCGCTCAGGCGCAACGGTCATCTCTTCCATTGCTGTGGGAATGAAGCAAGAAACTGCTTTACGCTTTTCTTTTATGCTGTATATTCCAATCAGTCTGGGCGGACTTGTTATGGGTGTATCTGATATTGCCAGTGACCCGAACAGAGCGCAACTAGCAATTCCATACTTCATTGCATTTATCACTACACTAATCGTTACGTATTTTTCTATGCGCTGGTTTATGGGGATTATGGCTAAAGGTAATTTGAAGTACTTCTCTTACTACTGCTTCTTGGCTGGGATACTACTTCTGATCTTCATGTAAGTACATGATTTCAAACAAAAGCCCTCATGACAATCTCTGGGATTACAGAGAGCATGAGGGCTTTTCATCCTATTTTAACAGGGATATTACTTCACCACTCGACCGAATCTTCCCGATAACCAAGCTGATAAGCTTCTCTAGCTGTCGTATCCACACCTATGGATGTAGAAATACCACACAAGACAATTGTATCTATACCACGACGCCGCCTGCATTCATCTTCAGATCTGTTTGAGGTCTTAACACCGGATACAGCTTGCAAATGGAGTGAATCCACATCACCACTAATTCCCCAGTTCTCCTCGTTCATGCTCACCTTCGCATAGTTGAAATGAACGGACAGAAAGCATAAGGGATCTTCAGCATCTATCTCTATTGAATGCTTAACATCTGGAGAAATATAGAATAACATACCAGCTTTAAACGAATGTCGTTTTCGCTCCATCATAAAGCTGCCCTTCCCTCCAGTCACTAAGAGAAGTTCATGATGCTGAAGGGTTCTAACGAGCTTGCTCCAATTC
>NZ_CDRJTB010000108.1:0-11988 GCF_976954365.1 Paenibacillus sp. Marseille-Q9583 | reverse complement strand
CTTTGCTAGCGATTAAGTTACCTGCCATAGGTTGAAGGATAGCTCCGAATATACCACCTGAAGCTACCGTAATTCTCACATTCCCCAATTCATTTCCTTGAGATCTTTATTCAAATGAACAGGAAGTCAATTTAGTGGGAAGGGTAAAGGGAGGGGGCAGTCTTGCTGCCCCCTCCCTTTAATTTGGTACACACCTGTCTTATGCAGACAGGTGTGCACCAGTTCTACTTCTTAATGTGAAAGTGCCTTGCCCTTTTCCAAATAGCTGGTGTCGCCGACTTTTCCTACCGTAAACTTGCCGTTCTCCCATTCCACGATCGTCACGCTGGAATTCGGCAAACCACCTTTGCTCATATCCCAGGCTTTAGGGTCAAGCCCCATGACCAAATCCAAAATGGTGATGCCGTGGGAAACGACTATGATATTCTTTTTCGACCCTTGGTTATCGGCAATGATCTGGTCTACTGCCGCTTTCGTCCGGGCGAAAACCTGAGCCATGTTTTCTCCGTTCACCGAGGTGTAATCGAGTTTCTGGAACGAAGCAACGTTTGTATGCTTCATAATATCTGCTTGATAAGCGCCTTCCAAGTCACCGAAGTTCATTTCTCTCAACCGCTTATCCGTTTTCAGAATCATGTTTCGGCCTTCCAAAATAGTATCGGCCGTAACTTCCGCACGTCCGCTCGAGCTGCTGTATGCTGCGCTGAACGGAATGTCATGCAAGCCTCGTGCCAGGTCCTCGGCAACCTTGATGCCTTCTTCCGTGAGCGGAGCATCCGAGAAGCCCTGCATCCGTTTTTGCACGTTAAACAGCGTTTCGCCGTGACGAACGAAGTAGAACGTGAGCTTGTTTTGGCCGTTTTCCGCATAGCTCTGATCGCCGACTTTTTGCACCGTGTATTTGCCGTCTTTCCACTGAATCTTCGTTACGCTCGAATTCGGCAAGCCGCCCTTGCTCATATCCCAGGCTTTCGGGTCGAGACCCATGACCAAATCGAGAATGGTGATGCCATGCGAAACAACAAGCACATTCCCGCCTTTTGTTTTGTTTGCTTCAACCATTTGATCCAGCGATGCTTTAGCCCGCTCGAACACGCCTTGCATATTCTCGCCGTTCACCGAGGTGTAATCGAGTTTCTGGAACGAAGCAACATTTGTATGCTTCATAACATCTGCTTGATAAGCGCCTTCCAAGTCACCGAAATTGATTTCTCTCAACCGCTTGTCTTTGATCAGCTTGAGATTGCGGCTTTCAAGAACGATATCGGCCGTGTCGCTTGCCCGTTCGCTCGTACTGCTGTACGCGGCAACGAACGGAATGTTCTTCAAGCCTCTGCCTAGATTCTCGGCTACTTCAATTCCTTTCTCTGTTAGAGGAGAGTCGGAGAACCCTTGCATCCGTTCTTGTACATTAAATATCGTTTCTCCATGGCGTACCAGATAGAAAGTAATCCCTTGATCTTGATCTTCCTTTTTAGCGGTATTATCTGCATTTGCACCAACATTGCCTACACTAAATGAACTTAAAACAAAGAAAGCCATCATGACAGTAAATAACTTAGATAAACTCTTGTTCATATACATATCCCCTTTACTATCTATTTTGAAAGCGTTAACATTGTAATTATATCGAGGGCCTTAAATTCAAAATATCCATTTTTTAAGCAAAATTAAGGCTTATTTTTTCGTGTTTCGTATGAATGTGAGATGTACTTATATATCCAAATTAAAAAAAGCTATTATATAAAAATTTATTTGCGGAGTATAATGCTAGGATGAAGAGAGGTGAACGGTGGCTTTGGATTACATTTATGAAAGCATTCAAATGAATAATGATTTGCCAATTAATATATTTCTTCATAATGCGCAATTTGTGGAGGACCACTGGCATGACAGCATAGAGTTACTGTTCGTTCTCAAAGGGAAAGTCGATGTCTATATTGAAAAGAAAAGATTTACCCTACAAGAAGAGGATGTCTTGATCATCAACAGCAATGAAATTCATTCCATTCAATCCCATGAGAATAATTTGGTGCTTGCCTTGCAGATTCCCATTTCATTCATTAAAACTGAATTTGCAGATATCGATCAAGTTAGGTTCCTGTGCAAATCCTTTCTATATGGAGAGGAAGAGCAAGAAAAATTTAATGAAATTCGCTCTTTATTAGCCGAAATGATGTGGGTATATAACAAAGAAAATTATAGCTATGAGCTTAAAATAAAGTCGTTACTATTCCAGCTAATTTACGTACTGCTTTGGAAATTCAGAGAGAGTCGCGAAGATAATAGTAGTCGAATTGGTTCGAAGTACACAGAGCGTATGTTAAGTATCGTGAACTACATCCAAGGCAACTATATGAAATCACTTAGCTTGTTCGATATTGCGGAGCAGGAACACTTATCAGTTCCATATTTGTCTAGTTTTTTTCAGAAAAGTATGGGGAAGTCCTTTAGTCAGTATGTCAATCAGCTTCGATTGAAGCATGCTGTCAGAGATATCACTTACACGGATCATTCCATTACTCAAATTGCTATGGACCATGGATTTCCGAGTTTAAAATCATTTCACAAGGTGTTTAAGGAAGTTTATAAAATAACACCGATTCAATACCGTAAGGATTTGCAAAGGTATGTGGAGCATGAAAACCTGCCTTCAAATGATTATGCAACTTACTTGGATTTTGATCGTGAGAATGCGTATGAGGCTTTGTTCAAGTATTTGCCTTCACCTGATCAGCAAACAGCCGATAAGACGCTTGATAAAGGTGTAGTCACAAAAGAAATTAAGGTGCATCTCTCCGGTAAGAGTACGTTGATTAAACCTTATTGGCGAAAAATATGTACGATTAGCAAGGCGAAGGAAATTTTAATGAGTGAAGTGCAATCGCATTTAAAGTTGATTCAGGAAAAGGTCCAGTTTAGTCATATTAGGTTTCATGGGATATTTGATGATGAGATGATGGATTATCGCGAGGATGCACAAGGCAATCCGATTTTTAATTTCTTCTATGTCGGACAATTAATAGATTTCATACGAAGCATTGGACTTCGCCCTTATATTGAGTTTGGCTTCATGCCTAAAGATTTAGCGAGTAGTGAGTCTTCTTTCTTCTATAAGAAGAGTAATCTGAGTAAACCCAAGGACATAGGGCAGTGGAGAAAGCTCGTGGAGCAATTACTTTTGTTCTGCAAAAACCGTTATGGCGAAGAAGAGATGAAGCATTGGTATTTTGCTTGCTGGAATGAACCTGATTTGCAAGTTTTTTGGCCAGATGCGTTCGAAGATTATGGCGAAATGTATATTCAGACTTATCAAGCTGTTAAAGCTAGCTGCCCTAAATTCCAAATGGGGGGGCCAGATCTTTTTTCAGAAACGGTATATCAAGAGTCTTGGTTAGATCATTATTTAGATTTCTGTATCACAAATCATTGTATTCCCGATGTTATTTCGTTCCACAGTTATCCAGTACGAGAGCAGCGAGTAGTAGATAAACCAATATCTTGGATACATTTAAGTAACGATAATTATTTAAATGAAACGATTCATTTGTTAAAAGATAAACTGAAAGCAAAGCTCTCGCAAGTGCCTGATGTTCAAGTAACGGAATGGAATTCAACACCATTTCACCGCGATTTGACGAACGATACCTGTTATAAAGCAGCCTATATTGTGAAGAATGTACTAGAGAATTTAGATGAACTGCAGAGCTTAGCTTACTGGTCCTTGACGGACTTACTGGAGGAGTTGCCACCAGCAGAGGAACCCTTTCATGGTGGATTGGGCTTAGTAACGAGCAATGGAATTCTTAAGCCAGGTTATTATGCTTATGAGTTGTTAGGCAAGCTTGGTGATCGCCTAATGGAGCTCGGCGCTGGATATTGTCTCACAAAATCGTCGCAAGGCTATCAATTGATGGTGTACCATTATTGTCATTTTGATCGATTGTATGGTACGTCTGATTCACTAGGAATTGACGCTTTGAATCGATATCACGTCTTCAAAGACACGAATAATTTAGAGATGAGTTTTGTAATCCAAGGAATACCAAGTGGTGTATACAAGCTTCGTCAAACTACGATAAATCGGGATCACGGCAGCGCCTATGATACATGGCTTGAGATGGGTGCTCCAAGTTCACTTGATGCAGATGAAGTGGCCTATTTGAATCGTAAGGCTGTACCCAATCAAGTGAGGAAGACGATTGATATCCAAAGTTCGCTCGATATTAAATGTAAATTAAACCCTCATGAAGTTCGATTATATGAACTATGGCCTGTGTATGATGCATAGTGCTTTTAAATGAAATCTAATAGCTTAAAAAATAACTATATAAATCAATACACTCAAAAAGGGCTGACCCTAGCATCCATTTCATGGATTTGGGTCAGCCTTTTTTTATGATTTTATTGAAAGCGCTTAATTTACTAATCCTAAAAATCATGAAATTTGGTCTATTTTTGATTAAGAAACGGAAAGTTGAAAGGATGAAAATTGTCTATAATCACAAATGTAAGGGGTTACAATATGGTTAGTCGAAGCTTCCTTACCATGATATTTACAGGGGGTACATGTATGAATAAACAAGTTTCATGGAAAGAAAGAATTAGTTATGGTCTAGGAGATACGGCTTCTAATCTTATTTTCCAGACGGTTACCTTATATTTAATGTTTTACTACACGGATGTATATGGGTTGAATGTTGCAGCTGTAGGAACCTTATTCCTTTTAGCGAGAATTATTGATGCGTTCGACGGACCGATATTTGGAGTCTTAATTGACCGCACGACTTCGAAATATGGGAAATCCAGACCCTGGTTTCTTTGGTTATCGATTCCGTTCGCGGCAATTGCAATTCTTGCGTTCCTGTCGCCGGATTTCGGGGATACAGGAAAATTGGCTTACGCGTATATTACCTATATTCTACTGAATGTTTTATACGCAGGTATTAACTTGCCACTCACTTCGATTTTGCCAAGCATGTCGAGTGATTCACAGGAAAGAACGGTAGTGTCATCGGTTCGTATGATTCTGGCGCAAGTAGGAGCTATATTTGTCAGTATTGCGACACTGCCTCTTGTTGATGCGTTAGGAAAAGGCGATCAAAAGCAGGGTTTTATGTTAACGATGATGATCTATGCTGGTGTAGCAGTCGTATTTTTCTTGATTACATTTAAAAATGTAAGGGAACGTGTTCAAGTTGAAGGCAATCGTCCCGTCCCTTTTAAAGAAGGAATAAAGGCAATTAAAGGGAACACACCTTGGTGGATCCTTTTGGCTACTGGCCTGTTCGTATTTATCGGAGTTACAGCAAAGGGTCCTGCTACTATTTATTACTTTAAATATAACCTAGGTAGAGAAGACTTAATTCCGCTTGTTAATGGCCTTAACGTTCTAATGTTGCTTGCGATTATACTAGTTCCTTATTTTAGTAAGAAATTAGGTAAACGCAATGTGGTCTTTACGGGGATGATCATTGGTATTGTAGGGCAAGTCATTATCTATCTAGGTGCACAGATGATGTCTGTTCCGCTTGCATTAACGGGTGTCATAATCAGTAATTTTGGTGGGGGCTTTGCATTTGGTCTACTGTTCGCGATGATTGCTGACACGATTGATTATGGAGAATGGAAATCAGGAGTAAGGGCACCAGGCTTACTATCTGCCGCAAGCAGTTTTGGTGCTAAGTTCGGAATGGGGCTCGGGGGTGCGATTGCAGCTTGGGTTCTAGCGTTAGGGAAATATGTACCGAATCAAGCGCAAGCGCCATCGGCTTTACTAGCAATTGAATTCAATTTTGTATGGTTACCCTTAATTGCGAATGTCATTGTTATTCTATTATTCCTGTTCTATAAGCTAGATAAAGATGAGCCCCAAATGATTAGTGACTTAAAAGCTCGTAGAGGCCCGGGAATTGGAGCCTAAATAAGAATTAATTAAACCTAAGAATTTAACTAGGGGGATGAAGGATATCATGGGAAAATATCTATATGAAAATCTGTTGGCGGAACTAGAGAGACGGACAGAGGTTAAGAACGTCAAAGGTCTAGATATGATAATTAAAAAGCTTCCAGATTCAGATGCTGAGGGAGAAATGGACGCTCGTGTTTTGCAGACAACAATCGAAAGTGCTGAAAAGATGGCTGCGATGGGCAAGCCACCTGAGGGAGAGTTCGATTTAATGGCAATGGTTCAGGGGATGCGTGCAATGATGGGCTCGCCGAATACAGATGTAACAACAACGGATATTCGTACAGAATCGAGAGAGATAGAAGGTTCAGAGGGCTCAATCCCAGTTCGGATCTATTCTCCAGCTGAAGGCTCGAATGTCCCGGCGGTAGTCTTCTTCCAAGGTGGTGGTTTCCTGGGAGGTACTTTGGATGTAGTGGAGAATCCTTGTAAAGCAATTGCGGAGAAAGCAAATGCAGTTGTTGTTTCGGTGGATTACCGCCTTGCACCTGAGCATCCGTTCCCTGCAGGATTAAACGATTGCTTTGATGCTGTTACCTGGGTATATGAGCATGGGGCAGAACTGAATGTAAATCCGAATCAAATCGCAGTATGTGGCGATAGCGCAGGTGGGAACTTATCAACGGTATGCGCGATGAAGGATAGAGATCTAGGAACACGTATGATTAAATTCCAGGCTTTGCTTTATCCGACGGTGAACATGGCTGGGGCAGCGACGGATGATTTCGAATGGAATATCGAAGAGTACACGATTAACAATCATCATGAGCTGATCAAGGGACTATTAATGGGTATGGGTGATATGACGTCTATGCTGGACAATATTTATTTACAAGGTAAGATTCCTGCAACAAGCGCCTATACTTCTCCCTTAGTAGTAGAAGATTTAAGCGGTATGCCTGACACGTTAATTATTACTGCACAGTATGATTATTTGACACTTGAGTGTGAAGCCTACGCTAGAAAACTACAACGTGCAGGCGTTAATACACAGTATATCCGATATAATGGAATGGACCACGCGTTCATGGATAAAATCGGCGTTTACCCACAAGCAGAGGATTGTATGAACGAAATTGCTAGAGGAATTAAGCGCATTTTCGGATAATAACGTGCATGGTAATATAAAAGATCGCTCTCCTTATCTTGTCTAATCAGCAAGATGAAAGAGGGCGATTTTTATTAAAATCTCACCACTTCCTTATTATTAACACACAACTTTTTTAGTACTGAGAAATTTGAATGTTCAGCAAGCCTTAGTATTAGTTTTTTTCGTGAAGAAAATAAGATTCCAGACACATCTCAAGAGCTGTGTCTCTTTGACGTGCTTGTATAAATACGCGCTATCCCAAATCTCATTCCTCAGACGGAGAAAGTATCCATCTGGAGCCAGTTATCTAAATTTAGATACTCAAATAAAATAAATTTAACAATGGAATCACTCTTTTAAATCGTACGGGAGAGGATGGTTATAAGGTGGAGAAAATTATAGTAGTACGGGGGATTAGCAAGGTCTACGAGAAAAGAAAGACGAAAGAGAAAATACATGCCGTTCGTGATGTTTCTTTTCATGTAAATCGTGGAGAGGTTCTCGGTTTACTAGGCCCCAACGGTGCTGGGAAAACATCAACGATAAAGATGCTCTGTGGTTTGTTAGAATCGGATGGGGGTTCTATATCCATTAATGGCTTAGATATTTGTAAGAAGAGACTCAAAGCGCTAGAGCATATTAGTGCTGTATTAGAAGGGAACCGGAATTTATATTGGCGTCTTACGGTTCGGGAAAATTTAGAATATTTTGCAGGTAACCGGGGGTACTCTCGGAAGCAAATTGCAGATCAGACAGATAAATTATTAGAGCAATTCAACCTTAAAGAAAAGGAGAATGAGCTGGTTAATGGATTATCTCGGGGGATGCAACAAAAGCTGGCAATCGCTGTGGCGCTATTAGCTAATACGGATGTCATCTTGCTGGATGAGCCAACGCTCGGTTTGGATGTTGAGGTTAGTTATGAATTACGAAATATTCTAAAAACGATAGTGAGGGAAGAGAAACGTACGATCATTATTAGCTCACATGATATGCCTGTCGTTCAGGAGCTGTGTGACCGTGCTATTATCATTAACAAAGGTGAGGTTGTGATTGACGACAGGGTGGAGAATTTACTTAAGTTATTTGAAACAAGAGCATATTCCATTAAATTAGGTGAGCAATTAAGCCCTGAACAGGAGAACAAACTTTTGAGTATATTCCCCTTAAGTACTTATAAAGCAAGCTCTCATGAAACGATTGTGGAAGTAAATTTAGAGCATGGTCAGGATATCTACGAGTTGTTCGATCTTTTGAAAGAGGAAGGAACGATGGTGGAAAGTATCGATCGTATAACCATTGATTTTGAACAAGTGTTTATTCAGATTGTGAAAGGAGGGAAGAACCGTGAAATGGCTCCATTTGTTCAATGCTAATTTTCGTAAGGAATATATTGAGATGAAACGTTATCTACCGAACACAATCGCGTTAGTAGTCACTTTTTATATTATATTTCTGGCTGCATTTTTTGGAATTATGTTCATAGGAGATCCAGCCAGCTTTGATACGAATGTCCAATATTCAATTGTCAGTGTGGTCTTTTGGAGCTTAACGATGATGACGATGAATTTTATTGGTTATTCGGTAATCACAGAAGCGACGCGTGGAACGTTAGAGCAGTTATATATGTCTCCCATGGGTGTGTGGAAAATTATGCTCACGCGGATCGTCAGTCAATTGGGCTTACAGTCCGTCATTATGATTCTCTTGCTGTTTGGTGCGATGCTAACCTCGGGACAATGGTTGAGTCTTAATCCCATGACAACGATCCCAATCATTATAGTTACTATGATAAGTATGGTAGGCGTTAGTTTTATGATTGCTGGTTTGGCTATTATTGTGAAACAAATTCAAGCATTTCTACAGATTTTCCAATTTGTTTTGATGGGACTTGTATTTGTTCCGATCACTGTAGCTCCGTTTTTAGCTTTTGCCCCATTCGTTAAAGGCGTGAATATGGTAAGAACGGTGATGCTGGAGAATCTAACGTTAAGGGATCTATCTTTATCTGACTATGGCGTATTAATATTAAATTCGCTGGTTTATTTGATTCTAGGGCTCGTTGTGTTTGATCGCTGTGAGAAAATAGCCATGAAGAAGGGGCTTCTGGGGCAATACTAGCGTACACAATCGTTTATTTATTAGGTATAGCTAATACTTATAACCTGCCATAACTCATTGGTGTAACGGTATAGGCAATCGGATATGCTATATTAATTTTAATAATTTGTTCACGAGGAGATTAATATATGAGCACTCAAACCGAACCTAAAAAGCGAACCGTTACTCCATTTCGATATGATATTGTTGGCAGCTTCCTGCGTCCTCAAGCGTTGAAAGAGGCTAGATTAAAATTCAAGAACAGCGAAATTACTGCCGAGCAGTTGAAGGAAGTAGAGAACGACGAGATTGTGAAGCTCGTGCAAAAACAAAAAGAGGTTGGTCTTCAAGCTGTAACCGACGGCGAATTCCGCCGCTCTTGGTGGCATCTCGACTTCTTCTGGGGTTTTGATGGTGTAGAGCGGACCATTGTTGATCAAGGCTACCAATTTAATGGCGCAGAATCCAGACCAGAAACCGCACGACTGACCGGAAAAATAAGCTACAGCAGCCACCCTTTTGTAGCGCATTATGAATTCTTAAAAGGTGCTGCTGGTGAGGATGTTGTTGCGCGTCAATCGATTCCTGCAGCAGCGCAATTCCTGTTTGAGCTGGATCGGGTAGAAAATAAGGAAAGCACGAATGAATTATACCCGAATCGTGAAGAGCTAATTTCGGATATTGCCAAAGCATACAAAGCGTCAATTCTTGCCTTTTATGCAGCGGGCAGCCGCAGCATTCAAATCGACGATTGCACGTGGGGAGCACTGTGTGACGAACAGTTTATAGCATTTATGAATCAGGTTGGTGTGAATGTAGCTGAATATGCGAACGAGCTTGCGAAGTTGAATGAAGAAGTGGTGTCCGGTCTGCCGGAAGATCTCGTTGTAACGACACATGTATGCCGAGGCAATTATGTTTCTACTTATGCTGGAGTAGGCGGAGGTTATGAACCTATCGCGCAAACACTTCTGAACATCAATAACTACTCAGGTTACTATCTGGAGTTTGATACTGAACGTGCAGGTGACTTCAAACCATTACGCTTCCTAAAAGACAATCAGCAGGTCGTGCTTGGCCTATTCTCTTCCAAATTTGGTGAGCTTGAAAGCAAGGAAGATATTCTGAAACGTATTGAGGAAGCGAAGCAATATGTCGATCTAAACCGGATTTGCCTGAGCCCGCAATGTGGCTTTGCTTCCACGGAAGAAGGTAACCACCTTACAGAAGAGCAGCAATGGCGCAAGCTTGCTTATATTAAAGAGATTGCTGAAGAGATCTGGAATTAACTCTAATTAAAAAGTAGACAGAGACAATACACCTTTAACCATTCGGATGTTCATCCGTACGGTTAAAGGTGTATTTTGATTTAAAGAGTGTACATGGATTTACTTGGCGTGCTGTCACTATACCAGTGGATTGAGAGTAATTAAGGAAAAGCTCCCTAATAAAAGCCGATAATTGCTTTAAATGAATGGAATCAGAGAATTTCTCCCTGAAAATCGGACCCAAATATACCTTTACCGCTAAATTAGTTGAATTTTAGGGAAAAATTCCCAATCTATCAATGCTTTGATATGAAAGAGGGCACCGCAAAGTAAAAAAAAGGGAAGTCTCGTAGAGGAGACTCCCTTTTTGTATTCATCCTATTTTGTATAGTTATCGAAATAACCTTGGATATAAATCATTGGTGTTCCTTTATCGCCACTACCAGAAGTTAAATCAGATAATGAACCAATTAGGTCCGTTAATCTACGAGGAGTAGTCCCTTGTGCTTCCATCGCACCAACCAGGTCATCATTTTTATTCTGGATGTATTTAGAAATGGCTTGTTTCAGCTCCTCACCACGAAGATGAGAGAAGTTGTTATCGGCCAAATATTTCAATTTCACTTCATTTGGTGTTCCATCAAGTCCGGCAGTGTAAGCAGGGGATACAACTGGATCTGCGAGCTCCCAGATTTTTCCTACTGGATCTTTGAATGCTCCATCGCCATAAACCATAACTTCTACAGTTTTACCTGTAATTTCTTTGATTTTTGCTTGGATACCATCTACGATAGGTTGGCAGTTGTTTGGAAATAGCTTTACGCTTTCTTCTGTTGCTTTATTGGATCCTAGCAGACCATAGGCTTCGTTAAAGCCACTGCCATCAATGGATTGTGTAAGAATATCATCCAAGCCAAATACTTTTTCAGCACCGTTGTTTGTGAGAATGCGTTTGGTTCTGAAGCGAGTGTGAATATCGCAAGTTAATACATTTTTTGTATAGTTTAAAATGGTTTTTGGGTTGTTGGAGAAGATGACTTCGCAAGCCACACCTTCAGCTTCAATCAAACCTTTATAATATTCGATATAGTCAACACCTGTGAATGGGTGCTTAATATAGCCGAAAAACTCACGGAATTGAGCCTCTGTTAACACATCCGTCCATGGATTAACGCCCTTAGCATCTAATTCGTCGATGTCTACAAGATGGTTGCCCACTTCATCAGATGGATAGCTTAGCATTAAGACTACTTTTTTTGCTCCTTTGGCAATTCCACGCAAGCAGTTAGCAAATCGGTTACGGCTAAGGATTGGGAAAATAACACCCACAGTTTCTTCACCGAATTTTGCCTTTATATCAGCAGCAATATTATCAATTGTCGCATAGTTTCCTTGTGCCCGAGCCACAATGGATTCCGTTACGGTTACAATATCACGATCCTCGATCGAGAAACCTTCGACTGTTGCTGCATTCAATACCGTTTGCACTACGATTTCTTCAATGTTATCCCCATTGTTAATGATAGGCCCACGGAGTCCACGTACCACTGTTCCAACTACTC
>NZ_CDRJTB010000107.1:0-12685 GCF_976954365.1 Paenibacillus sp. Marseille-Q9583 | reverse complement strand
GCTGTCTCAAATGGAGCGCAAGCTGGCGGAACGGATCCTGTCATCACCAGGTGAAATTGTTCATATGGGCATCACAGAACTCGCGGAGCAATGCGGTATTAGTCCTGCTACTATCACACGTTTTTGTAAGGTTCTACATTTTAAAGGCTTCCCCGATTTCAAAGTAAAGCTGGCGGCTGAAATTGCTCATAGCGATGCAGCGCCTCAGGATGGCGGTTCTTCTTATCAGGATATCGTCGCAGGTAACCCGCTTTCCGTAATTGTGGAAGCGATGCAGACGAACCACCTGACATCCATTCGGGATACTACTTCACTCCTAGATCTAGAACGATTACAAGCAGCCGTTAATTTATTGTGCCAAGCACGGCGAGTGGATCTTTACGGGATGGCGACTTCCTCCATTGTCGCACAAGATTTCTATCAGAAGCTGATCCGCATTGGCGTGAATTGCACCGCTTTCGCCGATTCCCATATGCAGATTACATCTGCCTCTTCGCTATCTGAAGGCGATGTTGTATTCGCAGTATCGTATTCCGGAGAAACCCCAGAGACCATTGATGCTTTAGCTTGTGCCAAAGGCAGCGGAGCAAGCACCATCGCGCTAACCTCTTACGGCAGCAGCACCTTGGCAACTTTGGCTGATATTCCACTCTTCTCCTCTTCTCTGGAAAAAGGAATGCGCCGAGGAGATATGGCTTCACGTATTGCCCAGCTACACATCATTGATATTTTGTTTACTGGAATGGTCAGCACCCGTTTTGGGGATTTTATTCCTAGACTGGAGCAATCTTATTTGAATGTCCAACATTACCGAAACAAACGAGGAGGTCAATCTTAATGAATATTCTTAAGTTCAATAGTGATGAAGATTTTGTACAAACGGGTGCGAATCTTATCGCCAGCCTGCTTCAAAGCAATCCAAAAGCAGTGCTCGGTCTAGCTACCGGAAGTTCCCCAGTTGGTGTTTATGCCAAATTGGTTGAAATGCACCAAAAAGGACTTGTAAGCTTCTCGAAAGCCACTTCCTTCAATCTTGATGAGTATATCGGATTGCCTGTTGATCACCCGCAGAGCTATCGCAGTTTTATGAACGAGCAATTATTCAATCATATTGATATTGACCCAGGACAGACACATATCCCTAACGGCAATGCAGCAGATATGGAAGCGGAGTGCCTCGCATACGACAAAATGCTGGAAGAGAACGGACCTGTTGACTTGCAGATCCTCGGGATTGGAAGCAACGGCCATATCGGGTTCAATGAACCAGATGACAATCTCAGCAGCAAAACCCATGTCGTTGATTTGCTTGAAGACACACGGGAAGCAAATGCCAGATTCTTCGACTCTTTGGACGATGTACCACGGCAAGCAATAACCATGGGCATCGGCGGCATTCTGAAAGCTCGCCAGATTCTATTGTTAGTACGCGGTGCTGGCAAAGCTGAAGCCATCCGGAATGCCGTTGAAGGTCCGATTACTACCCAATGCCCTGCATCTTTACTGCAGAGCCATCCGAATGTAATCGTCCTTGTAGATGAAGGAGCAGGAAAATGGCTGAAATAAATAAAGAACTAGGACAATTACTATTCGGTAAGGTGCTGACTCCCCAAGGATTAATTGAGCATGGCGTAATTGCAGTATCCGGTGAGCAGATTCATTATGCCGGTGAGGCAGCATGGCTTCCGGAGGTTTACGCTCACTGGCCTGCTAGTGGTGAAGCTTCCGAAGACCTGCTCATCCCTGGATTTGTAGATGTGCATGTACATGGCGGAGCTGGTCACGACTTTATGTATAGTGATGCTGAATCTCTAAATACCATCACTAAGTTTCACAGCACCCAAGGCACAACTACCATGCTGGCTACGACCATGACCGCTTCCAAGACTGCCATAGACCAAGTATTTGCCGAAATAAACGCATATTGCGCCACTGAGATGCCATACACCCAAATCGCGGGCATGCATTTGGAAGGACCGTTCATCAGCCCGAAATGGTCCGGTGCACAAAACCCTGAGCATATTGTTCTTGCCAATATTGAGTGGCTGGAACAATGGGAGAATAATTATCCAGGCATGATCCGGCAAGTCACCTTGGCTCCGGAACGCGAAGGTGCACTAGAAGCTATCCTCTGGCTCCGTAAGCATGGTATTACCGCTGCTCTCGGTCACACCGATGCTTCCTTTGAAGAGGTTATTGCCGCGGCAGATGCCGGATTAAATCAAGCCGTGCATATGTTTAATGCAATGACACCACTACATCACCGCAAGCCTGGAGCTGCTGGTGCTGTACTGTTTGATAAACGCATACGTGCGGAGATCATCGCCGATGGCATACATGTTCATCCGGCAGCGATTTCTCTAGTGGCTAATCTAAAAAAAGATAACAATTTGTTATTAATTACAGATGCCATGTCTGCAACTGGTCTTAGTGATGGTGAATATACAATCGGTGATTTACCTGTGCTGGTTCAAAATGGCATCGCTACACTTAAAGATAACCCTGCCGCTTTGGCGGGTAGTACACTCACCATGATTCGTGGCTTCCGTTATCTCGTTCAAGAAGTAGGGCTCAGCCTAGAAGAGGCCTCCCGTGCTGCAAGCCTTACTCCGGCGATATCCATTGGAATGGAGCGTTCCATCGGTACCTTGGAAGCCGGAAAACGTGGTGATATTCTGCGTCTTGACGCTGAATTAAATTTGCGAGGCGTATGGATTGGCGGTCGCCCCATTACCATTTAATAAGGTGGTTATATAATAAAAAAGCAACAATTCTCGCCACAAAGGTGAGGACTGTTGCTTTTTTTTGTTTATAAAATCGAACTATTAATTAATAATTACGCGTCGGGAAAATTCGCTCAACCATCGTTCGGAATTCATCCACAAAACCCTTGATCGGATGACCCGCACGGGCCTCTTCTGCATAAACGTTAACACGATCTACAAAGTCTGGATTTGCTGATACGTATACATCCTTAATTCTTGCATCATGTTTTTTAATTTCGGCAGCGATTTTCGCTTTAATTTCTTTAGTAACCGTATCTGTTTCCTTCATATTTAAGGTATTATTTGTGCTGTTCATGTGAGTCGAATTACTTCTATAATTCGTACCATGGGTACTATTGATGTAGTTTGGAGTGGTACTGCGAATGCCCATTCCAGTTCCCAAACCATCTGTCATTCCTGTTCCTGTTCCAGTTCCGTTTCTGGTTCCCATGCCCATGCCCATTCCGTTACCAATACCCATATTAACATCACGTTTCGAACCGTTGCTGTTCAGCAGAGGTCCATTATTATAAGTATGGGTTCTTGTCCCAGTCATCCCTGTACCCGTACCTGTTCCCAAGCTTCCCATGCCAGTTGTTCCATTACCGTTAGTTCCCATACCTGTCGTACCCGTCCCCAGAGTTCCCATACCAAGTGTTCCATTTCTGGTTGCAGGTCCAGTGCTTGTTGTACCAGGGACTGTATTCACAGTGCCTCTCAGAGCTCCGTTCGTTCCATTCGTTACGGCCCCTGTATCATTCATTCCATCGCGTCCTATTTTCACTCTTCCTGTACCCGACATTACTCCAGTCGGTCCATAATTGTGAGGAACTGTAGACGATTTGGCTCGATAAGATGTAGTACCTTTGGCCCGAAGACCAGTAGTTGTATCATGTAATGTTACGGCGACATACGCATTTTTACCAGCAAGCATTACGTTCGCTGTACGAACTTCAGGCATAGCAGCAATACGATCAGCAAGCTCCTGACTGACCTCCATTTTAGTAATATTATGCGTACCCATTGTTCCTCCGCGTACGGAGTTTACACCGATACGTCCGTCATTTACCCCCCGGACACTATTAGTTTGCACATTAGTCTTTTCTGCCGTGTTCGTCCCACATCCTGTAATACTCACCAAGCCTAGAAGTAATGCGGCTGAGACTGACATGCTGATCTTGGATCGCATCATGAATTCATCCTCCATCTCTATTGTTGTATGTGTGCAGCGTAACAGTCGTTAGCATGACCTTTCGAAGAACAAGCTATCCTGAAAGGATTTGGAACTATGTCTGTTTACCGTCACCTGCGAATGCACATCGGCGTATCTTATAAACAGTAAGCCGTATTTCAACGAGTCGGTATTGCTCCGCAAAAGTCAGGAGGCACGTGCATGAAAGTTTTATTCACGTTTTATATACCGAGTGGCGGGGTGGAGACCTTAAATAAGCTGCGGTGCGAGAGTCTCCAGCGTAATGGGATCGAATGTCATGTTTTATATCTAATGCCTGGTTCAGGAAGCCAGAATAAGGCTAACTTTCCGGTCTTCATTTCCTCTATAGATGAGGAGATTAAAGAAGTACTTGAGACACATAACTATGATGCCATTATTGTTACATCCGATTATTTATTGCTTAAGCGTCTGCGTGAGCTCGGTTATGGCGGTATTTTGATATACGAATCTCAAGGACTTGGAAAACGGAGTCATGCGGAAGATCTAATCAAAGACGCTATTCCTTATTTCCGCTCCTACTGTAACGCTGTCCTTATTCCACCAACGGATCATTTACTGGAGCTGTTTATTGAAATCTGTCCATGGCTGCATCGGTATGTCATTTCCAATATTGTTGATGTTCAGTCTTTTCAGCACATCCCTGCTGAGCCTCCGGCTGATCCGGTCATTGCTTGGGTCGGACGTCTGGAAAGCAACAAAAATTGGCGGGAATATTTGAGAATCGCCCATCAAATTCGCCTTCACAAACCAAACCTTCATTTATGGATGTTTCATGATCCTGAATTAGCCACAGAGGATCAAAAGCAGCTCTTCCAAGAAGAATTGCAGACCTTAGGTCTGAACGACCGTCTGAGCACCTTTACCAATATTCCAAATCATGTGATGCCGATTTATTATTCCTCCATAGCCAATTCTGGAGGGTTTCTGTTATCCACCTCGGTTACAGAGGGATTTGGATATGCTGTTGCCGAAGCCATTTGCTGCACTTGTCCCGTGCTTAGCACGGATTCCGACGGTGTTAGATCTTTTATTGTGCATAATATTTCCGGTAAATTTTATCCTCTTGGCAACATCCAATCGGCCGTCAACGAAGGACTAGAACTAATGAACAATATGCCACTACGAAATGCACTCCGCCAGCAAGGAAGAAATTATATGGTTTCACGTTACGGTACGGAAAAATATGCGCAGTCTTTTCGTGAAATGATGAACTCCTTTGCCATCTTTTAACTGCAAAAGAACCTTCAAACCACTTTTTTTGTGGATTTGAAGGTTCTTTTATAATTTTGGGACATACTAAGATGGATCTCTTGATACAATCTCAAATAACATATTTTGAAATATTCTTGTGCTTTTTTCCCAAGTGAAATCCTGTGAAACCTCTTCCCCCTTACGAGCCAATCGTCGGCGTAAAGACGGGTCTTTGATTAAGGTTATAATGTCATCTGCAAGCCGATTCTGAAATCGGTAGGACATTAAACAGTTATGACCATGTGTACAATATTCCTTATTCCCACCGGCGTAAACCGTAACCAGCGCTGCACCACAACGCATAGCCTCGATCCCTGGTAACGAACCCGTATCATACGTACTCGAACTTACAAAAATGTCGCTCTCACTATAGTGGAAACAAAGTTCTGTATCATTCGCTGGAGTTCTTATTTGGTAACGTTCGTCGTTCACTAGGGCTTGTAGCGTTGCAGATTCCGCTTGTTCTCCGGGAGGAGAAATTAAATATATTTCAACCTCTGGATGGTGGGCTTTAACTTTGTTTAATTGCTGAAGTAAATAATCCTGCTCACGGTGAGCTGAGAATCCGCCCTCTGGTTTGCGCATAATCGCGGAAATTACCAGCCTTTTATTACGATCACGGATTTTCGTATTTTTAAAAACAGGACCTACCCCGATCGGTACGATCCTCCCTTTAATCCCATGGTTCATCTGGACAATTCCTTGTTGCCAGTGTGATAGAACCAGTAGGTTAGGTGCAATATTATACGATGAAAAAGAACGGCTATTGTCAGGTAAAAAGGTAGGCTCATAACAAAGCGCCAATCGAACATGAATGCCTTTCCCCTCTTCACTTGCCCGCTGTGATACCTCGACTGTGGTATAGAAGTTGGAGATAATCACGTCTCCTGCAGGAAAATCTCTTGCTGCCAGTTCTCCTTCTTTTGCATAGATCAGTTTACATTTCATCTCGTATTCTACGACACCATCACTGGGTAAGAGGATCGTCACTTCATGACCCATTTCTGTCAGACGATTAGCCAGCTCCGTGAGCATACGCTGCGCCCCGCCCCTAGTTAAAGTTAGAACAGGAAATATTAATTTCATTTCCTTCTCTCCTTTTGCAACAAGCGTGATAGAACCCGGCGATGTCTTGCTTGTACCTGCTCAATCTCCTTTTTCTGCTCCTCTTTGTGAATCACTGAGCCCATTTCGTTATGAACCCGGTAATCAAGCAGCGGTTCCTCTATATAAGACCATGTATAATACGGCAAAATACGCAGCCATAGATCATAATCTTGTGTATACAATAATTTCTCATTAAATTTCCCTACTGTGCGGAAGATATCCATATGGAGAAGAACCGTACTTCCATTCACCGGACAGCCTAACATCATGGTCTCAATAAACTGTGTCCTGCTGTCAAAAATCATACTTATCGTCTCTGAAATCCGGCCACCCTGCTCGTTTACATAATAATAGGCTGTATAATTAAACAAAGTATCTGTGCTCTTGAGCATTTGCATCTGGCGATTGATTTTATTCGGATGAAATAAATCGTCAGCACTTAGCCAGGCAAAATAAGTTCCGGTAGCTACTCCTATCCCTCTGTTTAGCGCGGAGGCGGTTCCTCCATTGCTTTTTCGGATATAAATAATCTTATCCTTGAAGGGCTCAAGCTTCTCCATCCAAAGAGTAGATCCATCATCGATTACAATGATCTCTATGTTCGAATAACTTTGTTCCAAGACGCTTTGGATGGCGAGATCCACATATGGACAGTTATAAAAAGGAATGATCACCGACACTTTAGGTTCTTCACTCATGCGCTCACCTCCTTCACCTGAAGCTCGCTCTTTATACTGTTTTGCAAGCCAATAAGGCATCTACCGGAGCATGGCCTTCACCATACGCCTCACGAAACGATGGATTTTGAGCATGATGAAAGCCTTTAAGTACAGTTACAGCATATCCCAGCTCCATAAAGTCCTCTGGCTCCCATCCGCTCCGATGCTTTTGATAATGTTCTCCTTGCAAGTGATAATGGTCCGTTCCCTCCTGCGGAAAAAAACCCCGAGGTGTAAACACGACTACACGATTATAGGCGATTCTCTCGGCCATCCCGAGTAATCTCTGTCCTTCCTTCCTTTCAAAGTGTTCTATGGAATCGATAAAAGTGACTGCCGAGAACGTCTTAGGAAGAAATAATTTATCCATATAACTAGCATCCCCATGCACTGGAATAATGTGAGGTGATTTATATTCACGATGCATTAGGTAAGGTCTGTGAATTTCTAGTCCTAGGACAACTGCGGCTTCATACCGTTCAAGCAGGGTACCGGTGCCACTGCCGATATCCAGTATACTTTCACAGAATTTCAACTGCTCCAATAAGATTGGTAGAAAGTCATTCACTTCAATTTCCCGGTACATAACCTTCTTACCCCCCCATCGAAGTGATCAAGTGTTGGAGCGGACCCTTGTAGCGAGCGTTGGTTGCAGCTGCCTCTGCCATAATGACATCGTAATACTTAAGCGTCCCCATCCCTTCATGATTACGGTAAGCAGTGAGTGACTGATTCAGCATCACAGGTGCATACCCGTTCAGAATCGCGCGGTACCATAAATCATAGTCATGTGTATAGGGAAGTGATTCATCAAAAAGCCCAATCGCTCCAAATACCTCTCGTTTAAACATCACCGTGCAGCCATTAATAGGGTTCCCCTGTAAAAAACAACGTAAATAATCAAGGTGACTAGGAAACAATAGCGATGCGTTCATCTGAACTAGTTGAGATTGAGCGTTAATAAAATTGAAGTTGGTATAAGAGATGAACAGGTTGTTCTGCTCCATGAACAGCACCTGATTATTGATTTTGTCTCGGTAGAATAAATCATCTGAGCTGAGCCAGGCCACATAGTCTCCGCTTGCATGCAAAATGCCGTGATTCAGTGCGGAGGCAGTCCCTCCGTTACTTTTTCCCAAATAATGAATTCGTGGAAAATACGGTCTAATCAAATCTGTATGAACAGTCGAGCCGTCATCGACGACGATGATCTCGTATGGCTCCCAAGACTGTGAAAGCGCACTTTGCAAAGCATGCTCTATATAAGGGCAGTTATAAAAAGGAATCACTACCGATACTTTCGGTCTCATAACATCCGTCCTTCCCAGTTCACGCGGCAATAGTCCAAAATATCTGTTAAGGACTGACTAAACTCAATTCCCGGCTTCCAGCCCAGTGAAGATACATTGTCTTCAGGTGTTGCAAAGGCATCTGAAGTTATTAGTTTATCCCCCGCCACTCCGTTAACCGGAATAGAGAGAGCAGCTTGTGCTGGTCCCCAGTCCATCGGAATTGAAGCACTGGAGCGGCTTATCAGTTGCTCCGCAATATCCCCAAGTTGCCGTTGTGTCCCTGAGTCGATTTGATAAATGGTTCCATTAGTACCTTCGCGCAATATAAAGTCATAAGCTCTTACAGCATCGCGTACATCCAAAAAATCACGTAATGCATAGCGAGATGATAGTTTAAAGGGAGGGATTTCTTCGCCTACATGTACTTCACTACGAACAATATGCTGTGCCAATAAAGAGCAGAAACCAGTAGAAGGACCGGGACCGATTAGGTTGCAGGGCTCAGCCAGCAGAACGGGCTGTTTAAACAGCGTCCCCCAAGCCAGAGACACCAGTTCTTCTATTGTTTTGCTTAGGCTATATGGGTGTGGGGGTCCTGCCACCACACCCGGTTTGAATTTAAGTCGCGAGCCTACTACAAGAATTCGACTGGCAGGTAGACTTCGCATGGCTTCTAGCAAATATAACGTTGCCATCACATTCGTCTCCATAAAGAGCAAAGGGTTACGCCAAGACTCGGGCACCGAGTTGTTTCCTGCCAAATGAAGGACAGCCTCCGGTGCAGTTTCCTTGATCATCTCAGCTACGGCCTTCCGATTGCTTAAATCACAGTAATAAACCTTCACTCCTTCTGGAAACAAAGCGGAAGGCAGGGCACCCGCTGTGGATGGCGGACGCACCACAGCGGTAACCTCAGCGCCTCCTGCCAAGAACAAATGAACAGCATGTCGACCGGTGAATCCGGCAGCCCCGGTAATCAGTAGTTTTTGACCTTTCATGGGGACATCTCTGACTGTTTCATCCAGTCAGCCAGTTCTTGCAGCATCAATGGGTACGAAGGCAACGGCAAATCAACATCCGTTCTTGTATTCACTAATGTTCGATCTTGAACATGTTCATCCTCAGGGATGATTTTCACATCCTCTTTATGAAAAGCAGCCTGAATATGCTGAAGCAGCTCATACTTACTTACCGGCTTCGGATGTGCTAAATGGATCAGCCCCGATACCGTGGAATCCAGCAGCGTATCCATTGCCTTAGCTAATTGGAGTGTAGTGACTCCGTTCCACATCACCCGGCGGTATCCTGACACTTGACCACGCTGTGCCAGAAACCAATCCATCAAACCAATGCCGTCTGGGCGGATTTCCGGACCAATAATCGAAGTCCGGATCGTAAGATGCCCGGGTTGCCGCACCTCGCCAAGACTTTTCGAAATCGCATAGGCAGAGGTTCCATCAGGAACATCCTCTTCTGTGTACCCCCCGCGTGTTCCTTCAAACACGCAGTCGGTACTGATATGAATAAGTCTTGCATGAACAGCTTCCGCCATCCGCCACAAGTGGTGAGGAAGAAAGCCATTCACGTGGTAAGCCCCTATTTTGTCACGTTCTGCGAATTGATTGAGTACCCCCATCGCATTAATGATGCAATGAGGGGAGACGATATCGACCAGCTTCTCTACTCCGGCTATATCGTTCGCATCTACATACAGCCCGCCAAGATCGCTCTTATCCCGGGTTGTATGGAAGACGTGATGCTTGCCCTGGCGGCGGAAATAATCCGCCAGCATATGCCCCGCCATACCGTTTCCACCAAGGATAAGCAGCTTCATTGCAGGAAACCTCCTCGAATCAAGATGCTTTTGATCTCTTCCTGATCCATTAGATTCGTCTCGGAGCTGAAACTATTAAAAGAGACATGAGGATAAGCGCTATAATGTGCCTTTAACTCTGGCATGTTCAGCGTAGGGAGAATCACTAGATACTGTTCATCGTAGACAACGGTTGTTAAGCTTTCGAAATCGCTCATTAGAATCTCGTGTATTTTCTCCCCCGGGCGAATTCCGGTCTCGATAATACTTACATTCGGCTCTCCAGAGGCCTCGATTAACACCTCAGCCAGGTCGATAATCCGGCAAGTAGGCATCGTCATGACAAAGATTTCTCCACCTAAGCTAACCTCAGAAGCTTTAAATAACAACGTAATCGCATCGCGTAGTGTGAAAAAGAAGCGGGTCATTTTCATATCGGTAATACGTACCTGTCCCTTGTCCTTGATCTGCTTCATGAACAAATGTACGACGCTGCCGTTCGTTCCGAGCACATTACCTCCACGTACGGTTACAAAACGGGTGTTTGAGCCAATTAGATTGGCATAGACGAACAATTTTTCCCCAATCGCTTTGGTCATTCCATAGAAGTTCGACGGGTTTGCAGCCTTATCCGTTGAGATGTAAATGGCCTTCTCGACGCCATTCACAATGGCTGCTTCGATTACATTCTGAGTGCCAACAACATTGGTTTTGAGCGCTTCATACGGCTGATCCTCACAGACCGGAACATGTTTGAGCGCCGCCAAATGGAAGATATAATCAACGCCACGGCACGCGGCGACCAGCGCATCCTTGTCACGGATATCGCCAATGATAAAGCTGAGTCTTTGATCCTCGAACTCCCGGCTCATCGCCACCTGAGCGGACTCACTGCGGGAGAATACGATAATTTCCTTAGGATTTTGCGGCAGAAGTTGCCTAATCAGCTCATGCCCCCAGGAACCGGTGCCGCCTGTGACCACAATCCTTTTATTATTGAACATGCAGGTTCCCTCCAAGCAAAAATTTAACTACCTTTACCGAAACATCCGGAGTCAAGTAACCTTCCGGAGCCTCCCAATCGGGGCGGAGCGCCGCCATCAGCTTGACACTACGTAGAATACTTTTCTGGTCAACACCTGACACCACGTTACTTCCGCAATCTACCGTTTCAGGACGCTCCGTTGTTCTGCGAATCGTAACGGTTGGTACTTTCATCAAGCAGCATTCCTCCTGTACGGTCCCACTGTCGGTGATGGCACACAAGGCGTGCTGTTCCAAATAAACAAAATCAAAAAATCCGAAGGGCTCATGAAATTCAACGAGAGGGTTCATTGGAAGAGAAAATTGCTCAGTTAGTTTGGAGCGAGTGCGAGGATGAATGCTGCAAATTAAACGAATTCCAAAATGCTCAGCCACTGCGTTAAGACCTGACATAATTTGTACAAGGGACTCTGGATCATCTACATTCTCTGCACGATGTGCTGTTACAAGGAAATACTGCCCTGAGGTAAGATTCAGCTGCTCCAGAATGCTGCTAGCCTGGATTTTCGGTTCAAAATGAGTCATGACCTCATGAATCGGATTTCCTGTTAACACAATACGTCTGCTTGGGAAGCCTTCGCTGATTAGATGTCTTTTGCTCTGCTGTGTATATGGCATATTAATGGTCGAAACGGCATCTATGACACGGCGGTTTTTCTCTTCGGGCACTTTTAGGTCATAGCAACGGTTGCCTGCCTCCATATGCACCACCGGAATACCCATTCGTTCGGCCAAAATCGCGCATAAGGCGCTATTCGTATCCCCCAGAAGCAAGACACGGTCTGGCTGTTCTTTCTGTAAAATGCTCTCTAGCCCTCCGAACATGGCGGCAAGCTGGCCGCCGAGTCCTGCTTGCTTATCCTGAAGCACATAATCCGGCGCCCGCAGTCCCAGCTCTGCAAAGAAAATGCCGCTGAGACTGGCGGTGAAGTTCTGGCCGGTATGCACAAGGATATGCCGCTCAGCATGTTCGTCGAGAAGCGGAATGATAACACTGAGGCGGATGATTTCAGGCCTCGTGCCTAAAATCGTCATGATCTTCATGAGTTCACTCCCCTGCCTGTTTGATGATGGTCTGACTTGGCTCAGTCGGGTGGACTGAGACTGCTAGAAGCGCGGGTTGGGCTTTTAGCAGGATTGGTAGAATAGCAGCTTGAGACAATCTGCGGGATTTATACCGCTCTTTTTGCTCTTTTAGCCGAATTCGCGGCAATTTGGGGCATTTATACCCCTCTTTTTGCTCGTTTAGCCAAATTCGCGGCAATCTGGGGCATTTATACCCTTCTTTTTGCTCGTTTAGCCGAATTCGCGGCAATCTGGGGCATTTATACCCTTCTTTTTGCTCTTTTAGCCGAATTCGCGGCAATCTGGGGCATATATACCCTTCTTTTTGCTCTTTTAGCCGAATTCGCGGCAATCTGGGCATTTATATCCTTCTTTTCGCCCTTTTTGCCAGATTC